>NZ_FTOO01000006.1 GCF_900156755.1 Alicyclobacillus vulcanalis | reverse complement strand
TCCAGCGCCGAGAATACTGGGAGGGCAGCCTCCTGGGAAGGTAGGTCGTTGCCAGGCGAAGGAGAGAAGGTCAGGCGGTGATGCCTGGCCTTTTTGCTTTGGCGCGGCAGGCATCCCTCCCGCCCCGTCTCACAGGTCCTAGCTCGAGAAGTGAGGTGCATGCATGAATCTCTCCGTCAGGCTGATTTACGATTTTCCCTTGACGGACGGCGAGCCTCCCACGCGTCTCGTGTTTGCACGTCCACGCCAGGTTTGGTGCGCCACGCGTGCAGAGGAGGTTGTCGGCGCGATGGAACATGCATCCGCACGTGCCAAGGCGGGCGCTTGGGTGTGCGGATTTGTGTCCTACGAAGCAGCACCCGCGTTTCAGCCTTATTATCGCGTTCCCCCAAGGTTTGCGGACTTTCCCCTCGCTTGGTTCGCGGAGTTCACCGCCCCAGCGCAGACGTCGCCGAGCGACGCTGGTTCATCGGGTCACGCCATCGACCGAACGTCAGACGTATGGCCGGGAAGCGAGGAGCGCGATCGAGCTCGCATGTGGTGGTGCGGCCTTGCTCAACCGCACCGAGTGGTGGTGGAGGGAATTCGGCAATCCATCGCGCGCGGGGATGTGTATCAAGTGAACGCCACCGGCCGATTGGTGTTCACAGGCAATGACCACCCGGGACAAATGTATGAACGTCTTTGCCGCGCGCAAGCGGCGCGCTACAGCGCGTGGCTTCACATCGGTGCGTGGGACATTCTGTCCGTCTCGCCGGAATTATTTTACGCGCGCAACGGCATGCGGATCGTCACCCGCCCGATGAAGGGGACCTCACCTCGCGCTCCCGAAGAAACCGAGGATCGAGCGCAACGCGCTTACCTCGAACAGTCGGAGAAGGAGCTGGCTGAAAATCTTATGATCGTCGATCTCCTTCGGAACGACCTTGGGCAAATCGCGGAGCCCGGAAGCGTGCGCGTCGACGAATTGTTCGCGATAGAAGCGTATCCCACGGTCTGGCAGATGACTTCCACGATTTCGGGTCACCTGCGCCCCGAGGCCAACGCAGTCGACATCTTTCGCGCGCTGTTTCCCTGCGGTTCCGTCACCGGCGCGCCGAAGGCGGCAGCGATGAAAGCCATCGCCGAATGCGAGCGCGTGCCTCGCGGGGTCTACTGCGGGGCCATTGGCTTGTGGACGCCCGATGATCGCGAGGTATGGAGCGTGGCCATCCGGACACTCGTGGGAAGGCGCGATCGCGCCACATGGGTGTACGGCGTCGGAAGCGGTGTGACGTGGGACTCCAGGCCGGCGCAGGAGGAGGCGGAGGTGAAGCTCAAGGCCGCCGTGATCGACCGCGCGGGTCTGGCAACGTTGGTCGAGCTTCTGGAAACGATGCGCCTCGAGGACGGCGTGTGGTTTCTGTACGACGAGCACCGCGCACGCGCCCTCACGTCTGCTCGAACGTTGCACATCCCGCTCGATCCGCACGTCTTCGACGACGCTCTGCGCAGGTGTCGAACCAAGCACCCCACAGGCACCTGGCGCGTCCGGGTTCGCGTTTCGCTGCGCGGTGAGGTCCATTGCGAGGCATCGCCCTGGCCGAACGACCCTTTCACCACGTCCGTGGTCGAGGCCGGTCACCGTGGGGAGCCGCGCATCATGGCGATCTCGTCAGAACCAGTGGATCGGCGCTCCCTGTGGCTGTATCATAAGACCACCGATCGCCGCTATTACGACCGCATGCGTCGGGCTTGTCCGGGGGCCTTTGACGTGCTCTTGTACAACGAGGACGGCGAGGTGACGGAAGGAACGTTCGGGAACATCGCCTACGAATGGGATGGCGTGTGGTATACCCCGCCGGTCGAGTGTGGACTTTTGCCCGGCACGCTGCGATCCCATCTTCTACGGCGGCAGGAGCTGCGCGAGCGCGTCCTGCACCTTTCCGAAGTGGGACAGGTGACGCGCTGGTGTTGGCTGAATGGACTCCGTGGGATCATCCCTGTGGTGGTCGCTACGTGGCCCACCACTCGTTCAGAAACGGCAGTTGGGGAAGGAAAGGAGACGCTCCATTGATTGAGATCACGATTGGTCCTTCGGATGACGGCAAGCCCGTTCACAAATGGCTTCGGCTCCTTTTGCCTGGCCTGCCTTTGTCCGGCGTGTACAAGAGCATCCGCATGGGGCGCGTCAAGGTGAATGGCAAGCGCGCGAAGCAGGACACCAGGCTTCATGAGGGCGATCTCGTCCGCCTGTATTTCACCCCGGAGGACTATGAGTCGCTGCGGGCGAGGCCCATCGCGAAGTACCAGGGCGTGTCGCGCGCGATTCAGATCCTGTACGAGGACGACGAGATCGTAGCCGTCAACAAGCCCGCGGGCGTACTCACCCATCCTGCCGAAGGAGAGTATAAGACGAGTCTCGCGGTGCAGGTCGAGGCGTACGTGTACGATCACGGCGGCGACGGAGCGTTCCGCGCCGCACCGGTGCATCGCTTGGATCGAAATACAAGCGGCGTGGTCATCTTCGCAAAGACGGCGCGTGCCGCCAAAGCATGGGCAGATGCCCTCCAGCGCGGAGAGGTCGAGAAGGAATACCTCGCGTTGGTCGAAGGGGAGTGGCAGGGCGAAGGCCGACTCGCGGTGGAAGTCGTGCGCGACGGTCCATTGACGCGGGTCGTTGAGCGCGGCGGGAAAGCGAGTGAGACCGCGTACGAAGTGGTGGCTTCGAGCCGCGGCACGTCCCTCGTGAGGCTGCGACTGCTGACCGGGAGGACGCATCAGATTCGCGTACACATGGCGCACCTGGGCCATCCGCTCGTCGCCGACCGCAAGTACGGCGCGCGACCGGTCCCCGGAGAACATTTCTACCTGCACGCACGGCGCGTCACGTGGGACGGGATCGACGTGACGGCTCCGCTGCCCGACAGGATGGTCGAGAAGTTGCGATCCCTCGGCTATCGACAGCTGGAACTTTAAACCTTGCCGTTGGTGCCGTACTCCATTTATGTTCCGCTTGCCGCGGCAAGTGCACGCAGCGGTTCCGGCACAGGTACGGGCCGCCCCGTTTCTGGCGAGACCGTGACGATCACGAATAAAGCCTCCCCCACAAGAACGCCGAAGGAGCCCGTGATGCGTTGCCGCATACGGAGGCTCGTTCGCCCCACGCGTTCAAGCCAAGTCGTGACGATCAGGCGGTCGTTTTGGTGAGCCGCCTGATGGTAGTCCACTTCAGCTCGCGCGACGACGGTGACGGCGCCGAGGTCCTTCAACGTCTGGTAGTCCAGGCCCTGACGCTCAAACCACTCTTCTCTTCCCCACTCGTAGTACTCCAAATACTTGGCGTTGTTGACGTGACCGTTGACGTCGATCTCTGTGCATCGAACGGTGATTTCCATTTGTGTAACGTTCATCTTGAAACGCCTCTTTCTCCTGGGCAGTTTCCGGCATACATTGGCCCCACATGGAGACGGTAAGACGTAGATGCTCTGGACGAAGGGGTGGTGTTGTTGCGCCGCACTCATTCTATCACGCGCCGTCCGTGCTTCACACGCCTGCTCAGATGGGCCGCCTGCGCTTGGGCAGCCTGTGTGGTGGTACCGCTCAAGGTGTCCGCGGCAGAGCGCCCGCATCCACAGGCCGCGCTTGTGCCGATGTACAAGGCGTACGGGGCTGAATACGATGTCGACTGGGCTGTGCTAGCCGCGATCGATCGATATGCCGAGCTCACGAAGAGCCGCGAAGCGCGCGAACGAGCGCCTTACTACGGCTATGCGATGGATGAACCTGCGTGGAGCGGGCCGGCAAATCCAGATCCAGGTGACGTGTTTGCGCCGACCATTGCCCTGTTTGGCGGATTGGGACAGGACGCTGACGGAGATCGCCTCGCATTGCCCTTTGATCCTGCGGATCGCATTAAATCGCTTGCGCGGTTTATCGATGAAGAAGCGGGAGAGGACGAGGAGCAGGCGGTCTGGACGCTGTTTCAGGATCCCGTGGCCGTTGAACGCGTGAGCGCGTTCGCTCGGCTCTTTCACACATTCGGAATTAACCCGCAGGGGCACGCCTTTCCCATTGATAAACGTTACAACTACACGATCAAACACACTTTTGGTGCAGGCCGGAGCTATGGGGGACGGCGTATGCATGAGGGCGTCGACATTTTCGCAAGTTACGGCACGCCGGTTCTGGCGTGTGCGTACGGATACGTCGAACTCATGGGCTGGAACCGCTTCGGGGGATGGAGGATCGGGATTCGCGATGCGAACAACACGTACTACTACTACGCGCATCTGTCCGCGTACGCCAAATCGCTTCGCGTAGGCGACTTGGTTCGGCCTGGGCAGGTGATCGGCTACGTCGGCTCGACGGGTTACGGCCCACCTGGAACGGCCGGCAAGTTCCCGCCGCACCTTCACTTCGGCATGTACAAAGATACGGGTCGACGCGAATGGGCTTTTAGCCCGTCGTCCTACTTGTTGCAATGGCAGCGTGAACCGCAGGTGGTGATTCGCACGCCGGTCCCGAGGACGAAGTCCGCTTCGTGAAAATCGAGTCGAGACCTGTCACGTGACGTCGACGATGTGCTATTGTATAGGACGGAGTCCATACGGCAGGCCAAGGAAACGGGTACCCATGAGAGGTCCGTACCCGTTTTCTTTTGTGCATGGAACGGCCCATGGCAAGGGGGGCGAACCTTGGAACCCAAACCGGCAAAATGGTCGCGAACGTACATGACGGATCTGGTGCTGCCGCCGGATACCAACCAATTCGGCACGATATTCGGCGGAAAAGTCATGGCCTACATTGACAAAATTGCAGCTATCAGCGCCATGCGCCACGCGCGCCAGCGGGTTGTCACCGCTTCAAGCGACAGCTTAGACTTCCTCGCGCCCATTCGCGTGGGACAAGCCATTCATCTGGAAGCTTTCGTGACGTATGCACACAAGACGTCGATGGAAGTGTTTGTGAAGGTTCTGGCGGAGAACTTACTCACGGGAGAAACCGTCCTTACGGCGAGATCGTATTTGACGTTTGTTGCCATCGATGAACACGGGCGACCTGTCGAGGTTCCACCTGTGTTACCCGAAACCGAAGAAGAAAAAATGCACTATGATTCGGCTCCACGGCGCAGAGAGCAGCGCTTGGCGCGCCGTCAGGCCGCGTCACAAGGTGAATTGCCCATGCCCTGACGAGGGCGGGGATCACGTTGACAGAGGTAGGAGTGGGCGAAATGCAAAACCGTTTTCTGGCGGCGGATAACTTCTACCGCGCGCGTCCCGCGCAATCCAGGTTGGTGGGACAGCGAATCGCCAAGGGATGTGTCACCCTCTTAGTCGCCTTTCCACTGGTGGACTACGCGCTGCGGCAATTTGTCCATCCTCTCGGATCGATATGGGATAAGGTTGTGCTCTTGATACTCGCGCTGGTCGCTTTCAATCGCGTGATGCGCGGACACCGGCCTCAGGCGTTTGCGTGGTCGAAGTATGCGGGTTGGTACATCACGTACCTCATTGCCTTGCTTTTTATGGGGCTCGGTAGTCCAGGCACCTCGTTTGATGGACTGCGGGCGGACGTGTACGACATGCTGTTCGGTTTGTTGCTGCCGTTTGTGGTCGAACCTGAGGACACGCCGTACTTTTTGTATATTGCCGCCGCACTGGCCATGCTCATCGGGTTGGACGGCGTGTTGCAGTACATCCTCGCGGTTCCGATTCCGCCTGGATGGGTCGATGTCGGGGAACACGTTCGCACGCGCGTATTTTCGGTGCTCAAATCGCCGAATGAGCTCGGCGCTTACATGGAGATGATGGCCCCCCTCATCATCGGGATGGGCCTCGCGGAAACGAATCGAATTCGCAAGTGGATTTTTCTTATCGGCGGCGTGATTTGCCTAGGTACGCTGCTCCTTACATACACGCGAGGTGCTTGGCTTGGCCTTGGCGTCGGGGTGATCCTGGTGGCACTTGCCTTCGAGCGCCGTTTGCTCGCGGTTGTCGTCGTGCTCGGCGTCATCGGGTTTTTTCTGCCTCCCATCCATCATCGCATCATGGATCTCTTTTCGCAGGTGTATTACATCAAATCTTCTCAGGGCGGACGGCTCGTCCGTTGGCAACAGGCGTTTGATCAGCTCGCGGGGAGCCCGCTGTTTGGCGCAGGACTCGGGCGTTACGGAGGTGCTGTCGCCTCCGACAAGGGCCTGTCCATCTACTCGGACAATTACTACGCCAAGGTGCTCGGTGAGTCCGGTTTGGTCGGTCTCGTGCTGTTTTTCGCTCTTCACATTCGAATTGTGGTGGAGTTGGTGCAGCGCGTGGTTCGCCGCGCGAGTGGATACAACCGGTCCATCGCGCTCGGCGGTCTCGTGGGCGTCCTTGCGCTCCTCGTTCATGACGTGGTGGAAAACGTCTTTGAGTATCCTCCAAACTGTCTGAACTACTTCCTCATGGTCGGGCTGCTGCTCTTGTGGAGCCGCACCTTTGATGGTCAGGAGGAGAATCATGGCTAAATCGTGGAAAACCGTTGGGCTGTGGATTTGGTACGCGTTCTGGGCCCTGTTTGCGAACGCCGTGTATGTATGGATTCTGCGTCCACTCGTGGACGATCTCGCCTTGTACGGCGTGTTGGCCGTCATGGCCATCGTTTTACTGTGGATGACGTCTTTGAAGCGTCCGATCCGCAGGCGCTGGCTCATCTACACGCTCTTCGCGCTGATGGTGGCCGAGGGCTACAGTTCACTGGCCTTTGCGAGCAAACTCAAGCAGGCCTTGGTCGCTGTTGCCATGCTCCTTCTCCTGTGGATTCTCGCCCTTATCATGGGCCGCGTGCGGCCTGTGGCGTCTCTCCTCGGTGGTGCATGTGTGGTCGCGGCCCAGGTCTTTCTGCCGCTCAACGACTGGGCTTTTCTCACGCACTTCCGCGTATTGCAGGATGCCCAGGTCAATCTGCGGGTGCAGAATTCTCCCGAGGCTCCGTTTGCGGTGATTCCCGTGACGGGTGGACAGGCCATCATCACGATCGACAGTCACGTTCCTACCAAGCAGGAATTGGAACAACGGGCAATGGCGGCGACGGACTCTCCCGACGCCCTTTACAACGCGTTGCAGACCGCCCAAGGCGAATACGAAATCGTCGAGCTCAAGTCCGTCGGAGGGCGCCTGAAAAAGGAGGTTCCCACCCCTCAGGATCTCGCTCGTGTGAACCCGCTCGATCTCGTCCGAGCCTTCTTCCCCTACGAGCTCGCGAACTGGTATGTGGACAACGGGCGCGTTTACGAGTACCTGACTCCCTTTCTGACCGACCAACAGGCGGTAGAAGCCGCATTGGACCCAGCCGCTTACCCGGCGAGCTTTCAGGCGATCGCGAATCAAGCCAGCGCCAAGGAAATCGCGAACTGGGACGACTGTCTCGCGGAACTTGGCGTGAAGCCTGATCGGGCAGGCGTGTACGTATCGGACGACCGACTGATGGGCCTTGGCTCAAACCACGGGGCGCACGTGACGATGCAGGCCGAGAGCGTGGTCGGCGAAGGGCACTTTACGAGTACGCAGGACGAACAAATCCTGCTCGTCGGGGACAATTCGCTGCACGTGTACGACGTCAATCTTGGAAAGATCGTGGCGAGCTACGAGGGCTCTGCGGACAACCCCGTGCCAAACGACATTCGCATCGGCCCTCTTGTGCGAGGTGGTCGCGACGCGGTGTTCGTCAATGCCAGCCCTGCGTATATCTTGACGGTCGATCCGCAGGGCACGTGGAGGCGCGTGTACACCGCACCCAGCCAATCCTTCCGATTTGAAGCGGTTCTTACCGGTGTTCAACCGTATCCTGAGATTTTGACGAATGACCCTTCGTACATCCGGAACTCGCCGGTGCGGTATTTCTCGGCGTATCGATTTGTTCCGAGTTCCAACGGCACGGGCCAGTTGGTTCGCGTCTGGCGCGTGTTCCGCACGAACGTGGTCAATGTGACGCCTCTGCACCTGGCGGGTGTGCCCAACGAGGTGCTTGCGCTGGATATCTACGGAACAGGGGACTATCTCGTGATTTCGCCGTCCCACGCGCCCGTTTTGCCGGCAGCGTGCATTGTGCTGGCGGCCATCATCGTCGGCGGGTGGCTGTACCGTCCTCGTCGGGAAGGAGAGGAGGATTTGCGATGAAGTCGGGCCGGTTAGGACTCGCTCTGCTTGTCGCCTCTGTAGGACTCCTCGCGACGGGATGCACCCCCGGCGTTCAACCCGTATCCATCGCATCGGGGACCGCAACGCAGGTGATCAACGCGCACGCGCAGTGGGCACCGCTGGTTCAGGCCTTGGAGAAAAGCGAGTCGGCTTCGATGTATAAACTTCAGACCGCCGTCAATATTCAAAACGGCAACTTGCACACGAGCTTCACGGTATACGGAACGATACAGCAGCCAGACTTGGCCAGTATTCAGGTGCACGAGAACAATTTCAATATCGCGTTCTATCAACAGGGGCAGGTCGCCTATCAGCAAGACGGGACGATTTGGTCGCCTGCCGATCCCGTGACAAATCTCAACGCGTATCAAAATTACCGCGATATCATCGACTACGCGATCGCACATCGTTTGCCGATTGTGCAGATGAATCGCACCTATGTGGTCGATGAGTATTGCAACGTCTATCGGGTGGTCGTGCCGAACGGGATCGCCCCGCTCCCCGCGTTCTTGGGTGAAGCGCCGGGGGCCTCCCGGGCGGAACTGTCCACTCACGCGAGCGAAGTCGCCTATGAGTTTTATGTAGGCGAGACGTCTGGATATATCCGTCAGGTTCAGACGCAGTCCGTCGGCGTGGTGGATTCTGTCGGATCGCTGATTGTGCAGACATCGACCATTTTTCAAGACATCAATAATGCGCAGTTGGCCAAGGTGCAAATTCCGACCTCGCTGGTTCAGCAACTGGAGCAGGGCGTCCAATAATTGCGTCATTTTTTGCATCATGGTATACTCTCCGCGTGACCTATCGCTGAGTTCCGTATTGGAAGCGGAGGACCCAAGATGTTGGGGTGAATCGCAGCCTACAGCTGCGTAGGGGCTCCTACACCCGAACCCGTCAGCTAACTCCGTAAGCGTTGTAGGAAGGTCAGGCATTCCATATCGGAACTTGGCTGAGAGGCAAACTTTCAGTCAAGGAGCTGATCGAAATGGTCATGAAGCCGGAGCTCACGAAATATGCGCGCGACTTGGAAATTCAACAGGCGCTGAAGCGCATGGACCGCGAAGGGGAGAGAGGTCCGTCCAAGGACGTGCGCAAGTGGACCGACCGCGTGCAGCTTTAAGCAAGATCTATCGGGCGTCGCAGGACGCCCGATTCGCGTACATAGGGCTCGCGCTGCGTGGCGATGTGAACATACGAACGAAAAAGCCTGGCGTTTGCCATCGGTGGCTGCTATAATGATGCGGGTAATCACAGTGGTCCTCTGTCCAACGCGACACGAACACTGGTTGGGAAGGGAGGTCTAGCCATGAACTTGCTACGTTCAGTGGTGGAAGACCAACTCCGCAAGGACATTCCGGATTTCCGCCCTGGAGATACGGTGAGAGTTCACGTCAAAGTTCGCGAAGGCGGGCGTGAGCGCATCCAGGTCTTCGAAGGCGTGGTCATTCGTCGTCGCGGAGGCGGCATCAGCGAAACCTATACGGTGCGTAAGGTTTCGTACGGTGTCGGCGTCGAGCGCACGTTTCCGGTGCATTCGCCGAAGGTGGATAAGATTGAAGTCGTCCGCCGAGGCAAGGTCCGTCGCGCGAAACTGCACTATCTGCGTGGGCTGTCGGGGAAGGCGGCTCGCATTGCGGAAGCTCGCCGATAAGACCCCAGGGGGCGCAGGGAGACCTGCGCCTTTTTTCTTGCTCTTCGCATTGGGAGATGATGGTCTCGTGCCTATACAATGGTATCCTGGTCACATGGCCAAGGCCAAACGGCTGATGGCGGACGAACTGCGGAGTGTCGATGTCGTCGTGGAACTTGCGGACGCGCGCCTGCCGGTTTCGAGCCGAAGTCCTGTGCTCGATGAGCTAGCGGGAAGGAAGCCGCGCCTGTTGGTTCTCACGCATGTGGATCTGGCGGATGCCCAACGAACCGACCAGTGGATGGACTGGTTCCGGCAGACGGGCGTGATCGCCATTCCCGTCAATGCCCGGACGGGTCAGGGGCTGCGCGAGTTCAGGCGCGCGCTTGACGAAGTGGCGGAGGCCAAGGCGAAGCGCGCTCGAGCGCGTGGTGTCCTCAACGTCACGACGCGTGGGATGATTTGTGGGATTCCGAACGTGGGCAAGTCTTCCTTTGTCAATCAGCTCGCGGGCCGCGCTGTGGCGAAGACCGGTGACCGGCCGGGCGTGACGCGGGCTTTACAGTGGATTCGCGTGGGGCGCTCTGAACTTCTGGATACGCCTGGGGTTCTCGCACCCAAACTCGCCACGGAGGAACAAGGGTTGAAGCTGGCTGCGAGCGGCGCTGTGAAGGACGAAGTGTTCGAGGCGCCTGAAGTCTGCGCCTATGTGCTGTGCTACTTGAGCCAGCGTTATCCGCACGCATTGGCGGAACGATACGGTATTGTGGTGCAAACGCCCGTTGAGTGGACCGAACTGTCGAGCGTATGGCCGCAGGTGGAACCCTGGTTTGACCACATTGGACGGACTCGCGGAGCACTTGGGGCCGGAGGTCGGGTGGACGAGGAACGCGTGGCCAAACTCGTGCTTCGTGACCTCCAGGAGGGCAGGCTAGGTCCCGTTTCGCTTGAGTGGCCCGAGGATGTCGCGCGCCTCCATGAATAGAAAGAATAGAAAATCTCCAGTTCACCGTGGCGGTGCGCGGAAAACAACTGTACACTAGCGCCAAGGAGGCATGGAATGGACGAGTGGTTACGACGTTACCGGTTGGACCTAGCCCTTTCGGGTGGTCAGTGCGTCGCCGGCGTGGACGAGGTCGGTCGCGGGTGTATCGCGGGACCTGTCGTCGCGGCAAGTGTTGTCCTTCCCCTTCACCGCGACACATATCGCGAGCTGCAGGACGTCTCAGATTCAAAACAATTGAAACCCGAGGTGCGCGAGCGCCTGCTTGAGCGCATTCGGGCGCATGCAGTCGGGATCGGCATCGGTATGGCCAGCCCAGATGAAATCGATAGGCTGAACATTTTAGCGGCCACGCATCTCGCAATGCAGCGCGCTCTGGATGCGCTGAGCGTACCTGTTTCCCTCGCACTTATCGATGGAAACCGCGGGTTTCGGCACCAGGTGCCCGTGCTCCCTGTGGTGGATGGAGACGCGCGCTCCCTACCCATTGCGGCAGCGTCCGTGGTCGCGAAGGTCTTCCGAGACCGACTCATGGCAAAGTTGGACGAGGTCTTTCCCGGATATGCTTTTGCCGACCATGCCGGCTACGGGACACGGGCCCATCTCGAGGCTTTGCGCCGTCTAGGGCCGTCTGTGGTGCATCGTCTTTCGTTTGCGCCCGTGCGCTCTTGTATGGAAGAAAAAGGGGTTGTCCGCTATGGATCCTAGCGTTCATCCTGTTTCTCCTTCTCATCTCGCCCCGACCGCGCGCGGTGTGGAGCGCACGCCGCCGATCGGCACGGAAAGGGCGGAGCACGGCGCTACTCGTCCGACGTCTCAAGGCACGTCAGCAACGCTCGAACGCGAAGCAGCGCTCGGCAGTTCGCTCGATGCGTTGGAAGAGATCCCTTACGAGATCCTGCGGGACGATGCGCTGTGGGCGAGCGAGCGAGCGTGGCGAACTGCATTGCAGGGTCTCCTTTTCGAGATGGAAGGTCAGACGTCGGGGGCCACCTTTTCACCCCGCGAAATGCCTTCTGTGCCCCATGGATCGCGGAACGTGGCTGACCAGCCCGGACAGAACGGCTCAGTCGCGAATGACCCTGCGTCGAGCGAGGTTCAGGACGCCGGACTACGGGCACAGGTATCCGGTGTGCACACGCCTCCATGGCGTCCTGTGTCGAATTTGTCGGACGGGATCGGCCAGCAAGACGCGGTGGAGGGCGAGGGCGCTTCGGCGCTTCTCGTGTCGACGGTTCGTCACCTGTGGGCCGCGATGCGCGAACTCGTTCAACAGGGGGAAGCCCAATCCACGGTTCGGCTGCGCGAGGCCCCGACCTCGCCCATCATTCCCTTTGCGTCCATGGGCCACGCCTGGACCCAACACGGGCTCAGTTCCGCGGATCAAGCGCGCCTTGCGCACTGGATTCTGCTCGATCGCCTTCTGGCGTCCGTCGCACCGCATCCATTCGATCGGCGAGGGGGAGGCGTGTTTGTGCCGAACGGCGAGCAGCAAACCGGACATCCGATCGCCATCCGTTGGCGCGCCGAGCGGCGCACACGCCTGGGTCCGCGAGGGAAGTTGGTGCACCGCCTGCGCTTGGATCTCCAATTGGAGGGGCGCCCGTTGACGTGCGTGCTGACGGCGCAGCGGCCGGCCCTTCACGTTCACATCACCTGCCCCCCAGGCGCGCCGTATGTCGGCTACTTAGAAAAAGCCCCGGAGCGGATTGCGGCCCCCTTGCAGGCCTGTGGTTGGGAACTCACGTCGTGGACCGTGGCCCATGAAGAGGAGGATCCGAATGCAGCGCCCTAGGCGAGCCGTGGCACTGCGCTACGATGCTCAAAAGGATCAGGCGCCTCGCGTCGTAGCGAAAGGGGCAGAACACGTCGCTCAAGCCATCGTGCGTGTGGCCGAGGAGCAAGGTGTTCCCATTCTTGAACAAAAAGAACTGGTCGAAGCGCTCTACGCGCTCGAGGTGGACCAAGTGATCCCGGCGGAGCTCTACCAAGCTGTCGCCGAAATTCTGGCCTACATCTACCGATATCGGAGGGCGTGAACGCGGCGTGACAGCGACGCGTAAAGAGCTCGGCAGCCTCGGAGAGTCGTTTGTGTCAACCTATCTGGAACGCTGCCTGGGTTGGCGGGTGATTGAGCGAAACTGGCGAGTTCGCTACGGTGAATTGGATCTCTTGGCGGAGAACGCGTGCGAGCTCGTGGCCGTGGAGGTCAAGACCCGCTCCTTCCCGGTCCCAGGCGATCCGATCGAGGCGCTGCGCCCGGTCCAAATCGGTAGATTAGTCGCTGCGCTCACGGCATACGCGGCTGATACTGCTCGATGGCCCGTCGTGGCGCTCGACGTCGTCGCCGTCACGTGGCGAGATGGTTTGGTGGTTGGTTTTCGACATGAACGCGTCTATCCTGTGTGAGTCCGACAAGGGCAGCGGTTCAAAGACGTATCCGTCGCGCTTGAAGTCGCGAATGATTTTGGGCATGGCCTCAATGGTGTAACGGCTCGAACTGATGCCGTCGTGGAAGAGAACGATGGACCCTGGGTGCACGTGCTCTTCGACCTGGTGCACAATCGCGTTCGCGGACTTGGCTTTCCAATCCATGGAGTCGACGGTCCACAGGGCAATGCGATGGCCGAGCCTATGTACACACTCAATCTCGCTGGGGTCGATCGCGCCATAAGGGGGCCTGTAGTACAAGGGCTTTGTGCCGCAAGCGCGTTCTACAATTGTGTCGGTCTTACGAATATCGAGAACGACCTCTTCAAGCGCCCGCTTTTTCGGGTTAAAATGCGCGAAACCGTGATTGCCGATCTCATGGCCTTCTTGCTGAATTCGCCGCACAAGGGCTGGGAACTCTTCGCAGCGATACCCAACGACGAAGAACGTCGCGTGGATGTGTTGACTGTGAAGGATATCCAACAACTTCGGCGTGTAGCGCTGACTCGGTCCGTCATCAAACGTGAGATAGACCACTTTCGGCGGTGAATGCACCGGCGTAGCCCGAGCCGTAGGTGTGCCGCTCAGGGTGACGGCGGCTAAGGTGACCAGGCCGACGAGCGTGGACCCCAGAAAGCGCGACAAGGTCGTCCCCCCTTCCCCATGAACCTCTTCTCGTCAGTGACTATAACTTGCGTCAAATATCGCCGCCTATGCTCTTCTTCTGTGGAACTGCCAGGGCATGACGTGTCGGCGACATGCTGCCCGGCCTTCGCCATATCATGGCCTCTTCCACATGGGGCACGAGAATATCTTCCTGTCCATCGAGGGCAGCCAGGGTACGGGCGAGCGCCGTCAACTTTTCTCGATCGCGCTCGGATGCGCGCAGTTGATGACAGGCCAAGCGGAGCGCCCGGTCGGCCGCTTCCGAAAGCCGAGGTCCCGTTGGCCGATGCGTGAGGATGGCCCGCGCTTCCCGCACGCGAGCTGCACAGGCGTTGAGGTCGTCCTGCTTTTCATCGCGCCCCGCGGCGCGGTTCACGTGATGGATAATATCGATGCGGTCCAAAATGGGTCCGGGGCAGCGCGACCAGTACCTGCGGACGTCGACGTCGAGGCATGCGCAATCGCCATAACCGTGATAACCGCACGGACACGGGTTGGCCGTGGCGACGAGTTGGAAGTCTGCAGGCAGTTCCGTGGGTTTGCCGAGCACGGAGCACTCGATAAAGCCTCGGTCCATCGGTTCGCGCAACGTGTTGAGAGCGGTGTGCGTGAACTCCAGCATTTCGTCGAGGAGTAAAACGCCGTGATGCGACAAAGTGAACTCGCCCGGAGTTCCCCACCGCCCCCCACCCAAGAGTCCTTTGGGTGAAATCGTGTGATGGGGCTTGCGCACGGGCGGACGCAGGCTGAAGATGTAGTCGGGATCGACAATCTCTTGCCAGGCGGCCACTTCGAGGGCATGATCTTCTGGGAGATCAGGAAGAAGGTGTACAAGTGCGTCGGCCAGCGTCGTCTTTCCCACACCTGGCGGACCCACCAACATCATGGCGTGTCTTCCCGCTGCGCAGATGGAGAGAAGGCGCAATTCGGCGCGTCCTCCGATGTGGAAAGGGACGTGCAGGTTGCGCTCGAATCGATTGCGAATTTCGGTTTTGTCAAGTGCAGGTTCCCTTGGATCACGCAGTTGCTCCACGACGTCCGCAAGATCTCGCGCCCGAAGGACGTGAAATCGACGATGAAATGGCCACGGGAGGCGCTGATCTTGGCTGATGCACAGATGGTTCAGCCCTTCGTTGTACATGTGCAGCCCAATGGCGCTCAGACCGGACTGGGGCACAAGTGAGCCGTCGAGCGCGAGCTCCGCGACAAATACCGTGGCATCTCCGGGAATCGGCTGAGGGGACGATGCGCGCAGAATGGCCACGGCAATGGCGAGATCCAGCCAAGATCCTTGCTTGCGAATGCTCGCAGGCTGAAGATTGACGGTGATCCGGCCCTTCGGGAAGGGCAAGCCGGAGTGATGAAAGGCGTTGCGCACGCGAGCTTTGGCCTCGCTGACAGACGAATCGGGAAGGCCGACAATGGTGAATCGAGGAAAGCCGGGACCGACATCGGCTTGCACGCGCACAATTTGCACGTCCGCGCCCTGACGGATGGCGCCGTATGCGTAACCCAACACGCCCACTCGCCTCGCTTTCGGAACTTTTCACAAGCTACGTATAGCAATTTCTCGGTGCATGAGCCATAATGTAGGGAAGAATCTCGTTCGCATCGTCCACTTGAGGCGATGATCAGGAGGGAGCCGTCATGGAGAACCCGAGAAAGCGCATGGTGAAACGGGATGCCGAAGGGCGGCGCGGGCAAGTCATTGACCTTCGCGCGTATCAGAAACGGCGAAATCGCCGACTGAATCGAGGGTTCCGGACCACGGGCGGCGATTATATCATTTTGCGAGCGGGTGCAGTGTTGCTGGCGGCGGTATCCTTCGTTTTGGCAGTGGTGGGATTGACGCCAATCTCGTGGAGAGACAACGCCTTGGTGGTGAGTATGTTTGCGGACACGCTCGCCTTGGCTATCGGTGTCGTCCTCCACGTGTTGCGGGATCGGGTCGCGATGCGTTTGTTGGGCGCGCTTGTCGGCGTATTCGCGTTCTCGTATCTCTGCAGTCTGTTGCATAGTACGCTTTAGATAAGATGTCAACAATTTGTCAAGGTTTTTTGAATGCGTTTTCATCGTCACAACCGGTCAAGACGTTGTCAAACGTGCCGCGAAGTTCTATTCTGATAGGTGGCACAAGGTCGGCAGACGGCATGACGACGTTTGTCCGGTTTTTTTGTGCGCCGTATCCGTTGGGGGACAAAGGAGGACGGACATCGTGAATATCCACGAGTATCAGGCGAAAGCCATCCTGGCTGAATTCGGCGTCAAGGTCCCGCGCGGCAAGGTGGCTTTCACGGTTGAAGAGGCTGTGGAAGCGGCGAAAGAGTTAGGGGGAAAAGCGGTTGTCAAGGCGCAGATTCACGCTGGTGGTCGCGGCAAGGCTGGCGGCGTGAAGGTCTCGAAGTCTCTTGAGGAGGTCGAGGCGAATGCTCGCGAGCTCCTGGGCAAGACGCTCGTCACGCATCAGACGGGACCTCAGGGACGAGTCGTGCGCCGACTTTTGATTGAAGAGCTGACGAACATTCAAAAGGAGTACTACATAGGCCTCGTGCTCGACCGCGCGCAAGGGCGTTTGGTCATGATGGCCTCGCAAGAGGGCGGCGTGGAAATTGAGGAAGTGGCCGCTCAACATCCGGAAAAAATCTTTCGTGAGACGATTGATCCACTGACGGGCCTCACACCGTTCCAAGCCAACAACCTCGCTTACAAGTTGGAGCTGCCTCAGGACGCTGTAAGGAAGGCCGCACAATTCATGATGGCGCTTTACAACGCGTACGTCGCGAAGGACTGCTCGATTGCTGAGATCAATCCGCTCGTGTTGACGGCTGAGGGAGACATCATCGCGCTGGACGCGAAGCTGAACTTCGACGACAACGCCCTGTACCGTCACCCTGAAATCGTCAGCCTGCGCGACGAGGACGAAGAGGATCCCAAGGAGATCGAGGCGTCAAAGTACGGATTGAGCTATATCGCCCTGGACGGGAACATTGGGTGCATGGTCAATGGCGCTGGTCTCGCGATGGCCACCATGGACACCATCAAATATTATGGCGGCGAACCTGCGAACTTCTTGGACGTCGGCGGTGGTGCAAGCGAGGAGAAAGTCACGGCGGCGTTTAAGATCATTCTCTCGGATCCCAAAGTCAAGGGCATTCTTGTCAACATCTTTGGCGGCATTATGAAGTGCGATGTGATTGCCAACGGTGTCGTCGCGGCGGCGAAGCAGGTGGGCTTGGACAAGCCACTCGTGGTGCGCCTGGAAGGCACAAACGTTGAAGAAGGAAAGAAAATCCTGAACGAATCAGGGCTGCAGCTGGTAGCGGCTGATTCGCTCGCTGACGCGGCCCAGAAGATCGTGGCGCTGGTCTGAGGAGGGACACTCGCGATGAGCATTCTGGTCAACAAGGAAACGCGTGTCATTACGCAGGGCATCACGGGATCGGCTGGTCTGTTCCATACACAGCAGGCGCTTGCCTATGGCACGAAGGTGGTTGGTGGCACGTCCCCGGGCAAGGGGGGCACCAAGGTCGAAGGACTCCCGGTCTTTAATACCGTGGAGCAGGCCGTGCGCGAGACAGGGGCAAACGCTTCGGTCATTTACGTCCCGCCAGCATTCGCCGCGGACGCCATCATGGAAGCTGTGGCTGCGGGTCTCGACCTCGTGGTATGTATCACAGAGGGAATTCCCATCCTCGATATGGTAAAGGTCAAGCGGTACATGGAAGGGAAGAAGACGCGGCTTATCGGCCCGAATTGTCCAGGCGTGATCACGCCCAACGAATGTAAGATCGGCATTATGCCGGGCTACATCCACACGCCTGGGAAGATCGGCGTCGTGTCGCGCTCTGGGACCCTGACCTATGAAGCCGTGTATCAGCTGACACAACTCGGCCTCGGACAGTCGACTGCGGTGGGCATCGGTGGCGACCCGGTGAACGGCACAAACTTCGTCGACGTGTTGAAGATGTTCAACGACGATCCCGATACCGAAGCCGTGATCATGATCGGCGAGATCGGCGGCACGGCCGAAGAGGACGCTGCGGAGTGGATTAAGGCCAACATGAAAAAGCCTGTCGTTGGCTTCATCGCTGGGGCTACCGCGCCTCCGGGGCGTCGCATGGGGCACGCCGGGGCCATTGTGTCTGGCGGATCGGGCACAGCACAGTCCAAGATTGAGAAGATGCAGTCGTGCGGCATCCGCGTGGCGCCTACCCCGTCTGAGATGGGTTCGACGCTTTATCAAGTGCTCGAAGAGCGGGGATTGCTTGAACGCTGCAAAGCTTGACGATCCGCGTTTCCGCCAAAAGAGTTCGCTTGGTCTTCCAAGCGAACTCTTTTTCGTTTGCGTTATCGACGGATGGTCCCTGGCGGGTTATGATGCGCAAAACGGCGTGGGGGGACCAAGGATGAACGATACGGACCTGGTCATCGTGTGGTCGCTCTGCCCGGGGCTTGCGCCCAGCACGCTGCGGCGGTTTGTGCGGGCGTTTGGCAGCCTGCAGCGCTTCCATAACGCTCGAGTGACGGAATGGGTGGAAAGCGGTGTGGTCGATGAAAGGCAGGCGAGTCGCTTGGACGCTTGGCGGAAAGGCACGCCGCCACCCGAGCGACTGAAGGCGCAGCTCGAATCCCGGGGGATTGTTTTGTTGGCACTCGGCAGCGATGCGTATCCTGAGCGGCTCTGCGCCCTCCCGGATCCGCCGCTCGCACTGTTTGTGCGCGGAAGGAAGGAGCTGCTTGCGTCCGAACGCGCTGCTTTTGCCGTCGTGGGAACACGGCGAATGACTGCCTATGGCATGGAGGCCGCGCGCTGGATCGCCGGAGAGATGTCCCGAAGACAAGCAGTGGTGGTGTCGGGGTTGGCCTTGGGGATCGATGCGACAGCGCACGCCGCGGCGCTTGAAATCGGAGGGGACACTGTTGCCGTGCTCGGTTGTGGGATTGATCGGTGTTATCCGCCGTCCCATCGGCACCTGTACGAGGCAATCGTGTCGGCCGGAGCGCTTGTCAGTGAGTATCCGCCGGGGACACCTGTACGCAAGCATCACTTTCCCGAGCGGAATCGATTAATCGCAGCGCTGTCCGAGGCCGTCATCGTCGTGCAGGCTGGAGATAAAAGTGGTGCACTCATCACCGCGCAGCACGCTGCCGACCTCGGCCGAGATGTGTATGCGGTACCAGGACCCATCACGTCGCGCGCCAGCCGAGGCGTGAACCGCCTGCTCTTCGACGGCGCCATTCCCTTGGTCGATCCGGCCGATTTGTTCGCGCAGGCGACCGCGCCTCAGCCGATGTCCCAGCCGAAAATTCCCGCGCACCTTGAACGCTGTTACCACGCCCTGGAGCAGCATCAGCCCATCCGCGCCGGAGAATTGGCCGAAGCCGCAGGCCTCGATCTTGGCTATGTCTTCGGTGCCCTTCTGGAGATGGAACTCGCTCGCATCGTGGTGCGTCACCCGGACGGCACGTTTCACACGCGCGCTATGCCCTCGCCTGTACAGATGGACCAATGAATGGAATACTGTCCGCACCCTCGTTCGCTCATGCTATAAGCGGGAGGTGAAGGCTGTGAGATCGAAGCGGGGTGGCCGCACGTGTTTCGCCGCAGTCTCAAAGCCCGCTCTCGCCGCGATGGTATCTGCCATCGTGCTCTGTCTGGGTGTGCAAATTCCGCGGTGCCAAGCAGCTTCAACCTCTCTGCTCCAAAGCGGTTCAGCTTCATCTTCACGTGTCAGCAAGTCGCCAGAGCCTTCGGTGTGGACCGTCGGCGACACTGGGGCGGCCATCTGGTCGCTGCATGTGATGCTCTCGGAACTTGGGTATCTACCCTGCCACTACGAGATGATTGTCCCGACCGATCAGCTTTACCCGTGGAACTTTGCGGCCCCGCCGTTGGGATATTGGGTGTGGGATAGCCCCGGTGTCCCTGCGGACGTGTTGAAGGCGTGGGACCCGGAACGGTATAGCGAACTCACGAAAGGTGCGGTCATGCACTTTGAGGCGGATCACGGCCTAAAAATTGATGGATACGCCGGTCCGCGCGTGCGCGAGAGCCTTGAGTGGGCACTCGCCCTTCATGTCAGGGCCGAGTCGCCGTATCGCGTGGTCGTGGTGGATCAGGCGGTTCCAGAACGTCTGCGCGTTTGGGAAGCTGGCCGTGGCGTGGTCTTCGAGTCGCTCTGCAGCACGGGGGTGCCTGAGGCGCCCACGGAGCCAGGGGTGCACGTCATTTTCCTCCGCAACCGCGAGCAGGTGATGCAAGGCGTGGGTCCGAGTGGCCGCCCGTATCGCGTGGAGCACGTTCCGTACGTGAGTTTTTTCTACGGCGAACAGGCTATTCATGGGTTTCAGCGCGCCGCCTACGGCACGCCACAGAGCGCGGGATGCGTGGAATTGCCGGTACCCGCCGCTTCACGGGTCTGGGCCCTCACCCACTATGGTACGGTGGTGTGCGTGTTGCCGCCGCCCGCCGCATCGCGGCAGGCCGATGGCAGGCAGTAGGTTAACTCGTTACAAGCCACCTCGACTGTCAACAACTTTGGGTTTCTTCGCTGTGCGCACGTTGATATCATGTTCGTCGTCCAAGACTTTGCCGAATCGCGCAGATGCGCGTACGGGGGATGAAAGGCTTCAAGCCTTGGGGTGAATCGCGCCGCGGCGCGACGGGGACTCGTTACCCGAACCCGACAACTAACCTCGGAGGCGTGTACGAGAGGATGGATGAGATGAACATTCGATCTTGGTGTGTCGCTGCTTGTACCGTAGCCTTGACAAGCGCCGTGGGCGCGACGACCGCGTTCGCGCAGACGGTGACCGTACAACCCGGACAATCGCTCTGGACCATCGCACGCGCACACGGGATGCCCGTTCAGTTGGTGGCGTCCGCCAATCCGCAGTACAATCCGCTGAATCTCCCTGTTGGTGCGACCGTCACACTTCCCAGTCTCAAGGACGTGGCTGTGCAGCCGGGCGACTCCCTGTTTCTGATCGGCAGGCAATATGGCGTGTCGCTCGCCGAGATGTTGGCCGCAAACCCGAACGTGGATCCATTGAATCTGCAAGTGGGTTCAAGTGTGCGTGTTCCCCTTGCATCATCTTCGACCAAGAGCTCCACAGTTTCTGCCCATGTTGCCGCATCCACGCCCGAAAACTCCAACAACCTGTACTGGTTGGAGCGCGTCATTCACGCGGAGGCCGGCGGAGAATCGCTGCAGGCACAAATCGCCGTGGCCGACGTCATTCTCCATCGCATGGCCGCGGGTGGATACGGGAGCACGGTGCAACAAGTGGTCTTCCAAGTGAGCGACGGGCACTACCAATTCGAGAGTGTCGCAAACGGTTCGATTTACGGTCAGCCAGACGCACAAAACGTGCAGGCTGCTCTCGACGCGTTGAACGGAGACGATGTCGTCCCAGGCGCGTTGGTCTTCTACAACCCCGCGCAGACGCCTTCCGGAAGTTGGGTTTGGCAACAACCTGTGGTCGCTCATATCGGTCATCTCGTGTTTGCGAAGTAACGGCGCGCTGTAGATTCAAGAGCCAGCATCGGCAGATTCAAGAGCCAGCATCGGTGGATTCCTGAGAAGAACACCGAAGGCTGGCTCTTTTCCTGTACGGATCGGCGAGGAACTCATGTACCCTTACGCGTTGGACGACTCGGCGGCCAGAGCCTCTTCCGCCATCTGCAAGATGCCCTTCAGAGACTCTGCCCCCGCGATGAACCGCGCCGGATGGCAGAAGACCGCGTCATCGACCCCGCAGATGGACGCAAGCTCCTCACCTTCTTTACCCGCCCATTCGCTGGGAAGTGGTTTTCTGGCTTCGAACGTGCCTGGGCCTTTGGGGACAACTTGCAGGCGATACTGCCCCGTTTTGTCCGGAAACGCAACGTACAAGACTTCACCTTCGGGATCAATTTCCAACAAGGTTTCCGTCCAAGGGCAGCACGTCGGTAGGACCAGCAGCGCGCGCTCCTTTCGCGCCTGGTAAGCCGCCTTTACAATTTCGGTGGCCTCGATCCGGCTGATCTCATGGTGCGCGTAGTTCAGGAGGATCTGTGTGGCGAACTGCAGCGCTCGCTCGAAGGCTTGGTTTTCGTCTTCCTGAGAGTTCCATGGCGGATTAAAGGAGCCAATGAGCTCCGAAATCCCCTTAATGCGCATGTCGCGCTCGAGGTCGATGCCGTTGTCAATGGCGTCAATGGCCTGGAACAGTTTGTCGTCGATGTTGCTGCACACCTGCGCGCGGTCCTCTTCTCTCTCCACGCCGAGCGACGCGAGAAAACGATTCCCATAATCGCGCCAAATGAGTCCGGCTGCGGCGTACGGGATGCCGTTTGCGCGGTGCACCTTTTGAACGGTATGGTGATCGTAAGGGCCGCCGCCGACGTCAACGACGAGATCGCACTGGGCCAAGATAGACTTGTTCCGCGTGCGAACGATGCGTGCTTCTGGATAAATCCTCCGTAAAATGGCGACGGCGAAAACCTCATCAGCATGGAACTTTCCATGGTGCGTACCTATTTTCATAAGGATATGAACCACCTTGCCAACGGATGGGCGGCGCAGCGCGCCTTTAGTTTCACGTTACCATTCGGTGCGCGCATCGCACAACTGGAACTTTCGTTCCACCGGGTCATCCTTGCCCGGCCTAGGGGGCTTGACGCGCGCGGCCCCGAAGGTTTGCAATGGAAAGGACCGCGGTGATAATATGGTTTGAACCAAGGACAGGGTTTGCCAAGGCTGCGACGAATGGAGGATCGTGGCGTGTCAGACTATCTGGTCATCGTCGAGTCGCCTGCCAAGGCGAAGACGATTGGGAAGTATCTTGGAAGCAAATACACAGTCAAAGCGTCCATGGGCCACGTGCGGGACTTGCCGAAGAGCCAGCTCGGCGTCGACGTGGAGCATGGATTTGAACCGAAATATATTACCATTCGCGGGAAGGGCGATGTGATCAAGGCGCTCCGAGAGGCGAGCAAGAAGGCGAAAAAGGTGTACCTTGCGGCTGACCCTGACCGCGAAGGTGAGGCCATCGCATGGCATCTGCAGCACTTGCTCGATCTCAGCCCCGATGAACAGTGTCGGGTGGTGTTTCACGAAATCACGAAGGACGCGGTGAAGCAGGCGTTCCAGCACCCGCGCAAAATTAATTTGGACCTCGTGAATGCGCAACAGACACGGAGAATCTTAGACCGATTGGTTGGTTATAAGCTGAGCCCTTTGCTGTGGCGAAAAGTGAAGAAGGGCCTGTCGGCGGGGCGCGTGCAGTCGGTCGCGCTGCGGCTCATCGTCGATCGCGAACACGAAATCCGAGTCTTCCAGCCCGAAGAGTATTGGACTGTGGATGCGCTTGGGCAGGTGCATGGCAAAAAGCTCACCGCCAGATTTTACGGGTACGGCGAAGAAAAGACGCCGCTGCCAAACGAGGAGGCCGTTCGGGAGCTTTTGTCCCGAGTGGAAGGTCACTCGTTGGTCGTTCGTCGCGTCAAAAAGTCCGAGCGCAAACGCAATCCTTCCGCGCCTTTTACGACGAGCAGTCTTCAACAAGAAGCGGCTCGCAAATTGGGTTTCCGGGCGTACAAGACGATGCAGATTGCGCAGCAGTTATACGAAGGCCTTGACGTTCCGGGAGAGGGCACGGTGGGTCTCATCACGTACATGCGCACGGACTCGACGCGCATTGCCCAGTCGGCTCAGGAGGAAGCGAGAACGTACATTCGCCAGGCCTTCGGAGACGAGTACGTACCGGGACGCCCTCGGCAGTATGCCAAGAACGAGGATGCGCAGGACGCACATGAGGCCATTCGCCCGACGTCCGTGATGCGTCACCCTGAGCGGCTGAAAGAGCACTTGTCCCGCGACCAATACAGGCTCTACAAGTTGATCTGGGAGCGGTTCGTCGCCAGTCAGATGGAATCTGCCGTTCTCGACACGACGTCTGTCGACCTGGAGGCGAACGGCGCGTGGTTCCGCGCCACAGGGTCCGTGGTTCGCTTCCCTGGCTTCATGGCGCTGTACACAGAAGGGCGCGATGACGACGCGGAGGAGGCGGAGGGCGAGGGCAAGCTCCTGCCTCCACTCGAGGAGGGCGACGTGGTTCGCGTAAACACGTGGAAGCCCGAGCAGCACTTCACGCAGCCGCCGCCGCGGTACACGGAATCGTCGCTCGTCAAGGCGATGGAAGAGCTGGGGATTGGGCGGCCGAGCACCTATGCTCCGACCATCGACATTCTCTTGAAGCGCGGATACGTGGTTCTCGAACAAAAGCGGTTCGTGCCTACGGAACTCGGCGAGATCGTCGTGAACATTTTAAAAGACCACTTTCCGCAGCTCATCGACGTGTCTTTTACCGCCGACATGGAGAGCCGGCTGGACAAGGTCGAAGAGGGAGACGCCAACTGGGTGGAGTTGCTCGATCAGTTTTACCACGACTTTGAGAAGGATTTGAAGAAGGCTGAAAGTACGCTCGGCCACGTGGAACTGAAGGACGAGGTCTCGGACGTCCCTTGTGAAAAGTGCGGACGGCTGATGGTGTACAAAACCGGGAAATACGGAAAATTTCTCGCGTGCCCCGGATTTCCTGAATGCCGCAACACCAAGCCCATTCTGAAAGAGATCCCCGTTCCGTGCCCCAAATGCGGCAAGCCGCTCGTCGAGCGGAGGGGCAAGTCACGGAAGGTCTTTTATGGATGTAGCGGCTATCCTGAATGCGACTACGTGCTCTGGCAGCGGCCGACAGGTCAGACGTGCCCTGTTTGTGGTCATCCCATGGTAGAGAAAGGCGGCAAGGGAAAGTCTGTGATCGTGTGTAGCAACGAAAAGGCTCATCCCATGGTCGCCACGGAAGCTCAGGCGAAGTGAGGAGGTGGTGGTATGGCGCACGTTACCGTCATTGGCGCGGGGCTCGCCGGTTCCGAGGCCGCTTGGCAGGCTGCAAATCGCGGGGCAAAGGTGACGCTGTACGAAATGCGCCCGGTACAAATGACGCCGGCACATCACACAGATCGCTTCGCGGAGTTGGTCTGCACCAATTCGCTGCGGTCCAACAGCATCACCAACGCTGTCGGCCTTCTCAAGGAGGAGATGCGCCGGCTGAATTCGGTCATCATGCGCGCCGCCGACGAGCACGCGGTGCCCGCTGGCAATGCGCTTGCGGTCGATCGCGACGGGTTTTCAGAGCGCGTTACGGAACTCGTTTCGCAGCATCCCCAGATTACCGTGGTGCGCGAGGAGATCACATCGATTCCTGCTGACGGGGTTACGGTGGTGGCGACGGGCCCACTCACATCCCCTGCTCTGTCGGAGGACATTCGCCGCTTGGTGGGCCACGGCGATTTGTACTTCTACGACGCCGCGGCACCCATTGTCACCAAGGAGTCCATCGATTTGTCGAAGGTCTTCTTCCAGTCGCGGTATGATCAGGATGATGCGGCCTATATCAACTGTCCCATGACGGAAGAAGAATTTGACGCGTTTTACGATGCGCTCATTCACGCCGAGTGCGCGGAACTGAAGGACTTTGAAGAGGAGCGGTACTTCGAGGGATGCATGCCCGTCGAGGCCTTGGCGAAGCGCGGAAAGCAGACGCTGCTCTTTGGCCCCATGAAGCCCGTCGGCCTTCGCGATCCGCGCACAGGCAAGCGGCCGTTTGCGGTCGTCCAGCTGCGACAGGATAACGCTGCGGCGACCCTGTACAATTTGGTTGGCTTCCAAACCCACCTGAAGTGGGGAGAGCAGAAGCGGGTGTTTCGCATGATCCCCGGCTTGGAACAAGCCGAATTCGTGCGATACGGCGTCATGCACCGGAATACGTATATCAACAGCCCCGCGGCGCTTTTGCCCACCTATCAAGCCAAGGTTCGGCCGACCCTGTTTTTTGCCGGGCAGATGACAGGCGTCGAAGGCTACGTGGAATCCGCTGCGGCCGGCCTCATCGCCGGCATCAACGCGGCTCGAGTCGCTCGCGGCCAGGACGCGATCGTGTTCCCTCCGACCACGTCCATGGGCAGCCTTGCTCATTACATCACGCACGCCTCGCCGGAGGGCTTTCAACCGATGAATGCCACCTTTGGCATCTTCCCGCCGCTCGATCCGCCGGTCAAGGACAAAAAGGCGCGCTACGAGCGGTACGCGGAGCGGGCGCTGCACGATCTTGAGCGGACGATGAGGGAGCTGGAGCGGGTGTGAACCAGTCCGTCACGGAAGCGGTCCAGGCGTTTCTTCAGGATGCGGAGTTGCGGTTCAGCCAGCGGACCGTCCGGAGTTACCGACAGGACCTTTTGGCGTTCTGCGAGTGGCTGCGCGATCGCGGCATCGAGCGCCTGGACGCTGTCACCACGCGCGAAATTCGAGCGCATGCCGGTGAACGGCTCGCGCGCGGCGTGGCCAAGTCCAGTGTCGCACGGAGGCTTTCGTGTCTTCGCACGTTCCTGCGGTTTTGTGCAGAGCAGGGGTGGATCCAGGAGGGGATGCGCGCCCACATTCTGCTGCCCAAACGGGACCGCCGCTTGCCGCGCTACCTGCATGAGGAGGAAGTCTCCGTTCTGTTGGACGGCATCGCGGGGGACGACTTTGCGGCGCTCAGGGACCGGGCATTGTTAGAGTTTCTGTACGCGACGGGCGTGCGCGTCAGCGAATGCGTGCAATTGGACCTGACCGATCTCGACCTGATGACGGGTTTCGCCCGCGTCCTCGGGAAGGGCGGGCGGGAGCGGTACGTGATCATGGGGCGCCGGGCCGTTGAGGCACTACAACGATACCTACCCGAGCGCAACCGCGTGGCGCACACCCAAGCCGTGTTTGTGAACCGACGCGGAGGCCGCCTCACGGATCGGAGCGTTCGGCGCGTGCTTGAACGCCGGATTCAGGAGGTGCCGGGGCTCAGGTCGATTCACGTACACGGACTCCGACATTCGTTTGCCACGCACATGCTGAATGGCGGTGCGGATCTCCGCAGCGTCCAGGAGCTCATGGGACACGCGAGCTTGTCGAGCACGCAAATTTACACGCATACGAGTCGGGAGCGTTTGGCGCAGGCGTACTATGCGGCGCACCCGCGAGCGCGCCGAGGAACAGAGGGACAGGAGTCGAACAAACATGGGCTATGAGATGCACGGCACGACCATTTTTGCGATGTTGCGCGATGGACGCGGTGCCATGGCCGGGGATGGCCAGGTGACCTTCGGGAACACCATGGTGATGAAGCGAAGCGCCCGCAAGGTCAGGCGGTTGTATCACGATCGCGTGGTGGCGGGATTTGCGGGATCCGTCGCGGACGCGTTCACGCTGTTTGAGAAATTTGAGCGCAAGTTGGATGAGTTTCAGGGCAATCTGCCGCGTGCCGCTGTGGAACTGGCCAAAGAGTGGCGGTCGGATAAGATCCTTCAAAAGCTCGAAGCGATGCTTTGTGTCATGGATACACGGGATCTCCTTATCGTATCGGGCGGAGGCGAGGTCATTCAGCCGGACGACGGCATTTGCGCCATTGGGTCGGGAGGAGCGTATGCGCTGGCCGCCGGGCGGGCCTTGGCACGAAACACAGAACTCGAACCCGCCGAGATTGCCAAGCAGGCCCTCTTCATTGCGTCGGAGATCTGCGTGTATACAAACGACCAAATTGTCGTTGAAACCGTTGGGGTATAGGGGGATGGCGCATGCCCAGTGAGCGAGAGTTAACGCCGAGGGAGATCGTCGAATATCTCGATCGATATATCGTCGGCCAGAAGAAGGCGAAGCGGGCGGTCGCGATCGCGCTGAGGAACCGGTACCGCCGGTCGAAGTTGGCGCCGGACCTTCAGGCTGAGGTGACGCCGAAGAACATCCTGATGATTGGCCCGACCGGCGTCGGGAAGACAGAAATTGCGCGCAGGCTGAGCAAGCTCGTGGGTGCGCCCTTCATCAAAGTGGAGGCGACAAAGTTCACCGAGGTGGGCTATGTCGGCCGCGACGTGGAGTCGATGGTTCGGGATCTTGTGGAAACGGCCGTGCGCATGGTCAAGGCGGAACATGCAGAGCGCGTGAAGGCCGAGGCGGAGGCGCGCGCCAACGATCGGATTGTCGAGGCATTGGTGCCGGACCCGGGAGCGCGATCGCGCGGCAGAAATCCGCTGGAGATGCTGTTTAGCGGCGGGTTTGCGGCGGATCGGCCACAGGAGCCGTCGTCCGACCAGGTGCGGGAGGAGCGGCGGCGCATGAAGCAGAAGCTGCTCATGGGCGCCCTCGAGGACCACTACGTGGAGGTCGATGTCGAGGAGCAGGCGGGTCCGATGGCGCTGGGGTTTGTGCCTGGGATGGGCGCGGAGAGCCTGGGGAATCTTCAAGAGATGCTCGGAAACTTGTTGCCGAAATCCACAAAAAAGCGGAAGATGACGGTGCGGGAAGCGCGGAAGGTGTTGACGCAGGAAGAGGCGCAAAAGCTCATCGACATGGACGCGGTGACGGCAGAGGCCATTTACCGCGCGGAAAACCACGGGATCATCTTTATCGACGAGATGGACAAAATTGCAGGACGGGAGTCCCATGGGCCCGATGTCTCGCGCGAGGGTGTCCAGCGAGATATCCTGCCCATCGTCGAGGGGTCCACGGTTTCCACGAAGTACGGAGCGGTAAAGACGGACTACATGCTGTTCATCGGCGCCGGCGCGTTTCACGTCGCCAAGCCCTCGGATTTGATTCCCGAGCTTCAGGGTCGCTTCCCCATTCGGGTGGAGCTTGAACCGCTGACCAAAGAAGACTTTGTCCGCATTCTCCGCGAACCTGAGAATTCTCTCCTCAAGCAATACACGGCGCTCCTGGAGACGGAGGGTGTGCGTGTTCGGTTTACGGACGAGGCGATCGAGCGCATCGCGGAAATGGCGCAGAAGGTGAACGAAGAGACGGAGAACATTGGTGCACGTCGCCTTCACACACTGGTGGAGAAGGTGCTGGAAGATCTCTCGTTTGAGGCGCCGGAGATCCACCTCAGTGAAATCCAAATCACGAAGGAATATGTGGACGAGAAACTCGGCGACATCGTCCAAAATCGCGACCTGAGTCAGTTTATCCTCTGAGAAGTTTCGCGCGAGCGCCGCGCACGTCTGGACATGAGAGGTGGCCCGCATAAGCGGATCACCTCTTTTTGTCGTTTATGGAACCGGAAGCGCTCTCGAACCGATGCGTGTGACGCAAAAGAAAAACTTAACTTTGGCGAGCAGGATTCCGACGTCACACGACGAATTTGTAGTTTCGACTTGAAGTTCGTCGAATTTTGTCGGGGGAGAGCACGGGCTATGACGGTTTTTGATCTGCTGCAGAGCGCGCTCGACGCGTCGACGCTCCGACAGGCGGTGTATGCCAACAATATTGCCAACGCCGGAACGCCGGGATACAAGCGGCAGGATGTCGCCTTTGAGAGCCTTTTGCAGGGGGCTCTGAGCGGAGACAACTCAGCGCTCGGCGAGACGCACATTCCGATTGGCGGGGGCCAGACCGAGTACAACTTGAATTCGCTCCCGAATGTCACGCCCCAGGTGTATACCGACACGTCCACAACTGTGTCTAGCAACGGGAATAACGTCGACATCACCGAAGAAATGGTCCTCATGGCCGAGAACCAGGTGCGGTACGACACCCTCGTTCAGGACTTGTCGGATCGCCTTGCTCGGATGCGCACGGCCATCATGGGGAGCTGAGATGCATGTTTGACAATACCAGCATGAACATCTCGGCGAGTGGGCTCGCGGCTAACCAGCTCTGGCTGAACGTGATCGCCAATAATATCGCGAACGTGAATACCACCCGCACGCCGGCGGGAGGGCCGTACCGCGCCGAGATTGTCCATTTTGCGCCAGTGGGAAACGAAGTATCCTTTCAAACCGCCCTGGGTCAAGCGGTTCAGGGCATTGGCGGAGGCGTCGAGGTCACGAGCATCACGCAGGATCCAAGCCCGTTTCAGCTGATTTACGATCCGTCGAATCCAGACGCAGTGAACGGTTACGTCGAGAGTTCGAACGTGAATTTGACCACGCAGATGGTCGACTTGATCCAAGCCACGCGGGCTTACCAGGCGAATGCGACGGCGTTTGATGCGGCGAAGGAGATGGCCGTGACGGCGCTTAGCATCGGGAAGTGAGGAGGAGAGCGATGATCACGCCGGTTTCATCCGTTGCGACGGGCGGTCTCAGCGCGCCTTCGGCAGCGGGATCTTCTTCCGGAATGAGCTTTTCGGACTACCTTGGACATGCCCTCGACGAAGTCAACCAGACGGTCGACCGAGCGGACCAATTGGCGGTTCAATACGCCAGCGGCGGTTCGGTTTCGACCGCGGATCTGATGATTGCCGAAACGCAGGCGTCTCTGGCTGTGGATCTGTTGTCGCAGACGGCCACGCGCGTGCAACAGGCTTACCAGACGCTCATGAACATGCAGATTTGACCCATGATGAGGGGGATAGGGTGAGATGCGTTGAACGAAGCCCTGCGAAACTTCTGGACTCAGGCACGGGGAAAATGGGCGGGGCTTCCAGCGCGTTCGCGCCGCAATCTGATGATCGCCGCGGCGGCGCTTCTAGCCGCTCTTGTCGTGGTGCTGTTTGCGGCGACGAGACCGCACTACGTCACCATCATGGAGGGTCTGGACGACAAGTCCCTCGGCCAGGTTCAGCAAGAACTCGATACTTTGAAGATTCCCAACGAAATTCAGGGCACTGCGGTGCTGGTTCCGGCTCGGTACGCCGACGAGGCGCGCATTCAGCTTTCCATGGCGGGTCTCCCGCAAAACGGATACGACGCGTATTCGGGCATCACGACTTCGCTCGGAGAGACACAGGATGAGTTCAACCTTCAGGTGCTGAATGCCCTGCAACAAAGCCTGTCTGCGACCATCAGCAATATCAATGGCGTCGAATCCGCACAAGTTCACATTGTGATGCCGCAGCAACAGCTGTTTGTGACGCAGCCGACGACCGACGCGAAGGCTTCGGTGTTTGTCACCCTAGGTCCGGGCGTGCAGCTGTCGTCTGCGCAGGTTTTTGGCATCCAGCAGCTCGTGGCTCACTCCGTACCAGGGTTGAACGTGGGCAACGTCACGGTGGTCGACCAGTATGGAAACGTGCTGTCGAGCGACGTGAGCACAGGCGGATCGTCGACCGGCGTGGGCGCGGCGTCGTCGGAGCTGGCGATGCGTGAAAAGCTCGAGAACGACCTGCAACAGACGCTCATCGCCGGTTTGCAGCAGATTGTCGGCGCCCAGAACGCCGTGGTCGTCGTGCACGCCAACGTCACGTTCAATCAGACCGCGACCACGACGCATACGCTGCTCAACGCGCCGGGATCGAACGCGGGCTTTGTGACGAGTCAGCAGGTGCAGAAGTCGCAGTCGACGAGCGGCGCGCCGGGCGGCGCGGCGGGGCAGGCTGGCAGCAATCCGAACCTCAACAGCACGTACGCGGCGGCGGGTGGCGGGGCGACGAATTCCACTTCGTCGAACACCATTACGAACTACGCGTACAGCTATCAAAATCAGCAGACGACCGCGGACCCGATGCAGGTCTTGGGGTACTCGGTCGGCGTTCTTCTGAACAGCAACGACAAAAACATCACCCCGGCGGTGGAGGCGCAGATTCGCAACTTTGTCCAGGCCGTGCTCGGCTCTACACCGTCCCAGGGAAAGAACATCGTCAGCGTTTCGGCTGTGCCTTTCGCCAATACGCTACAGGCGGTACCTGCGGCGCCTGGCGTGAAGACGTGGGTATATGCGCTCGGCGGGCTTGTCCTCGGCGGCCTCGTGGTTGCGGGGTTCCTGTTCTTCCGCCGGAGGCGGCAGCCTGCAGGCGAGATCATCGAAATTCCCGCCGGCGAAGCGTTCGAGCCCCAGTTGGAGGAGCTACCGCTGACGGAGGAAGAGGTGCTGCGCAATCAGCTCGTTCACCTGGCGCAGCACAGGCCGGATGATTTCGCGAGCCTGTTAAGGACGTGGTTGTCCGAATGAGCGGAAGGTCCTTGCTAGAGGCACAGGAGGCGGTGGGTGTGCAACGGCGGTCGTCGTTGACGGGAAGGCAAAAGGCCGCGGTGCTGATGATCGCGCTCGGCCAGGAGGTGGCGGCGCAGGTCATGAAGCGGCTGTCTCCCGAAGAAGTGGAGCAAATCACCTTTGAGATTGCGAATGTCAACAAGGTGGGCATGGAGCAGAGGGAGGCCATTCTCGAGGAATTTCGAGATCTTGCGATGGCCAGGGAATACATCCAGACGGGCGGCATCGAGTATGCCCGCGAAGTTCTGGAGAAGGCCCTCGGGGCACAGGGGGCGCAAGAGGTTTTGGCGCGCTTGACCTCCTCTCTCCAGGTTCGCCCGTTCCACTTTGCGCGTAAAGCGGACCCGAGCCAAATTCTGAGCTTTCTGCAGGACGAGCACCCTCAGACCATCGCCCTGGTGCTCGCCTACCTCGAACCCGCTCAGGCTGCGGCGGTGCTCTCCGCTCTCCCGTCGGACCTTCAGGCTGAGGTCGCAAGGCGTATCGCCACGATGAAGGGCACGTCGCCAGACGTCGTAGCGGAAGTGGAGGAGATCCTCGAGAGCAAGCTGTCGACGATGGCCAGTGTGGATCATCAGCAGGCTGGCGGCATTGAGGCCATCGTCGAGATCTTGAACGGGGTCGATCGCGCGACGGAGAAAACCATTCTCGAGGAACTGGCCAAACGCGACCCCGAGTTGGTCGACGAAATCAAGAAGCGGATGTTCGTGTTCGAAGACATCATCTTCCTTGACTCGAAGGCCATCCAGCGCGTGATTCGCGAGGTCGACGCGAGAGATCTTCAACTCGCGCTTCGCGTTGCACGGGATGACGTCAAAGAGGTCATCTTCAACAACATGTCTAAACGCATGGCCGAGCAGTTCCGGGAGGACATGGAGTACATGGGGCCCGTTCGGCTTCGCGACGTGGAAGACGCGCAGCAGCGCATCGTCGGCGTGATTCGGCACCTGGAGGACCTTGGAGAGATTGTCGTGTCGCGCGGAGGAGGTGACGACATCATTGTCTAGTGTCGTCAAACGAGGTCGAATTGAGCCGTTCATGGAGGCTATTCCTATTCCGGCGTACGCGGCACCGGAGACGCCCTACGATCGCGACAGCGAGGTCGACGCGACACCTGCCCATGATCCCGCACCTGCTCAGGCGGACGCGTGGGCGCAGGCGGCAGCGGGGATTCTCGCAGACGCGGAGCGGAAGGCGCAGCAGATCGTGGCGGAGGCGATGGAGAGGGCGGCTGCCATTTTGGACGACGCGCAGGAGAACGCTGCACAACGGGTGCGAGCGGCGGAGCGCGACGGTTGGGAGCGCGGCCTCGCCGAGGGTCGCAAAGCGGCGCAGGCGGAGCTCGAGCAGGCGAAGTCGCAGCTGCAGGCGGAAATCGATGCCATCGCTCGTCAGCTGCGCGCGGATTTCACTCGGCGCGTTCAGGCCCAGCGCCAACCGATGATCCACCTGATCACCGCGGCGTTGTCCAGGCTCCTTCGCCGGGAGCTCGAGCTTGCGCCCGCGGACATTGCCAACATTGTGGACGAGCTCCTCGGGCAGTTTGTGGCAGCCTCCACCGTCTACGTGCGCGTGCATCCGTCGGACGCGGATGCGGTTCGCGAAGCCTCGCCGGTTCTCGCATTGCGCCACGGCGGTACCGTCGCGCCGCAGGTGGTCCCGGATGTGTCGTTCAAGCCGGGCGATTGCGTCATCGCCGCCGACGGCGTGGAGATTGACGCCAGAATCGAGGTCAGGCTGGACGAGTTGGCGCGCGTGCTGGCCGAAATTGCGGAGGACGTTCACCATGGCGAGTGAGGCGGAATGGCTGCGTGTCGCGAATAGGCAGCTGTCAAGCCGACACCTCGTGCGCCGCGTGGGCCGCGTCATGCGGGTCATCGGCCACATTCTCGAGGTTGCCGGGCCCAAGGCTTCTCTTGGCGAACTCTGCGCGCTCTCCGGGGAAGAGAACCAGACGCTCGGCGAGGTCCTGGGCTTCCGAGAGGGCCGCCTGTACGTGGTGCCGCTCGGGCCGCTGCCAGAAGTGTCTCCAGGCGCGCCTGTGCTTTTTCTGGAGGAACAGTTTCGCATCCGCTGCGGTCCGGGACTCGTCGGGCGGGTGCTGGACGGGCTCGGCAACCCCATTGACGATCGCGGCCCGCTGTCGGGCCCGCTATCGTGGCGGCCCGTGAATGCGCCAGCGATTCCGCCCCTCAGGCGAGGCCGGATCGACGCGCGTTACGAGACCGGCGTGAGAGCCATCGATGGGCTGCTGACCATCGGACGCGGCCAACGCCTCGGACTGTTCGCGGGCAGCGGCGTCGGCAAGAGCACGTTGCTCAGCATGATGGCGCGCGGGGGCGGCGCGGATGTCAACGTCATTGCGCTCGTCGGCGAGCGGGGGCGGGAAGTCCGTGAATTTCTCGAGGACGATCTCGGCGAAGAAGGGATGCAGCAGAGCGTCGTGGTGGTCTCCACCTCCGACGAGCCCGCCTACGTGCGCAGCAAGGCCGCCTTCGTGGCCACCGCCATCGCGGAATATTTTCGCGACCAGGGGATGCACGTCGCGCTGTTCATGGATTCCTTGACGCGCTTTGCCATGGCTGAGCGCGAGGTGGGCCTCGCCATGGGTGAGCCGCCGTCCTCGCGGGGGTATACGCCGAGCGTGTTCGCCAAACTGCCCGTGCTGCTTGAACGTGCGGGCCCAGGATCCGTCGGCGCCATCACGGCCATCTACACGGTCCTCATCGAGGGGGACGATGTCAACGATCCCGTCGCCGATGCCGTGCGCGGCATCTTGGACGGCCATGTCGTGCTGTCCCGTGGGCTTGCGAATCGGGGCCAGTTTCCGGCCATCGACGTCCTGCAGAGCCTGTCGCGACTCTTTCCGTCCATCGCGAGTGAAGCCCATCAGCGCGCGGCGCGACGCGTGCGGGAGTGGCTGGCGCGCTACGCCGAGATCGAAGATTTACTGCGCATTGGCGCGTATCGCCCTGGCGCCGATCCCGACGCGGACGAGGCCATTCGCCGGATGCCGGACATCATCGCATTTCTTCGACAGTCTAAACAGGAGACCGTCGCTTTCGAGCAGGCGATGGACCAGCTCTTCGACCTTGTGGGGGATGCCTCATGAATGGTTCGGTGTATCGCTTGGCCCGGCGTTACGAGGCCATCTGTTGGAAATGGCAGTCGCTCGCGCTGCGAGAGTATCGGGCCGCCTTGCGCGTTCGGGACGAGGCGGCGGAACGGCTGAAGGATGCACAGGATCAATGGGCGCACGCGATGTCATCTGCGGCCGCGCTGCGGGATGGGGCGGACTGGGCGCTCGTCGAAGGCTTTGTGCGTTATCTTGAGCGGCTCGAAGCGCAGTGGACGGACGAGTGGGAGGCAAGCGCCGCGGAGGCGGAACGAAAGCGCGAAGAACTCCACGCCCGCTATCTCGAGACCGAGACGTGGAAGGCGCTGAGGGCGCGTCTTGACGAAGCGAAACAAAGCCTCGCGGCGCGCGCCTGGCAGAACGAACTCGACGAACACGCCGTCATGCGGGAGGCACGACGCTCATGGAAGCCAGACGATCTTCGGTAACCTCGCGCGCCAACACCAACGCATCCGCCACCCCGAAGGCGGGGAGCGACGGGCGCGGGCGTGCGAATCCGCCGCGCCCGCCGGCGGAAGACCCGAGCCGGGCGCAGACATCGCTGGATGATGACAAGCCGAGCATGGCCCGGCGTGTGGGTACGCTTTTGCTTCTCGTGCTCGTCCCGCTCGTGGTGGCTGGCGCGGCGCTCGCGGCTGTGCTCGTCGTCCTCGGTGTTCCGCTGGGGCAGGACCTTGAGCATCTGTTCGGCGGCAAAAAGGCGGCACCCGCGAACGCACAGGACCAGGCGCTCCGCCAGACGGTCGCGATCGAGCGCGCGCAGATTCAATCGCTTCAGTCGCAAGTGGCGTCGCTCAATCAACAGCTGTCTTCGGCGCGAGAGCAGTCTGCGGCGCTGCGCGATGAGGTGAACGGACTGCGTGCCAAATTGGCCTCGCTTGCCAATGGTCAAAAGGAAGGCGCTGCGGAGGCGAAAATCCTCGCGCAGATGGATCCGTCGGCCGCCGCGCAGGTGCTTCAGCATATGCCGTCTTCTCAGGCCGCGTGGGCCGTGGCGACGCTCACTCCGGACGCGTCGGGTCCCATCCTGCAGGCGCTGCCGCCGGCCACAGCGAGCGCCCTCTTGCAGCAAGCGGCGCGAGACAGCCAGGCTGCGGCGGTGTCCAACAGCACGGCGAACGCCACGCCGTGAAATACGGCATGGAAAGGAGGTGAATGCGTGGATGTGACGCAGATCAGTGCGTCGCCTTCCCCGACTTCCCGTGTGGGCGAGGGCGACAAACGGCCCCAGAAGAACTCGAGCGCCATCGACTTGGCGGAACTGTGGAGCGCCATATTGGCACAGGCTTCGGCGATCACGCCCTTGTCAACGCTCACGCCGCAGGCGGGCGATGGGAAAGGGGCGCCGAGCGACAACTCGGGAGACGAAGCGAGCCTACGCGGCGTGCGCGAGCCTTCTGCCGCACGCGCGGCGGAGGGAGCGAGTGACGCATCCGTCAAGCTCGTATCCGTCAAGCTCGTTCAAGATGCGGCCGTTTCCATGCCCGCGAAACGCGCGCAGGCGGACCCGAATACTCGCGCAGCGATGCCGCAAGCACGAGCGTTTCTTGACACGGAGCCTGGCATTTCGGTGGGCAGCGCGGCGGAATGGACAACGCCGACGGAAGCGCGCGCGCAGGCAAGGATTGCGGAGGCATCGCTTACGGCGGACAAGGGCCTGGGGCCGAGTGGGGCGCCCAATGGCGTGCAGAAAGTGCCCATGACGGCGGACGCTAGGGACATCCAAACGATTGCCCGAGTGTCTGGCCAAGTGAGCGACCTTCTGATGGGGGCGGGTCAGGTTTCGTCGGCGTCAGGCCGTGGCGATGGCGTTGCACGAGACGCTTCGACCCTTGGCATGGGGGTCCAAGGCCAGGCCAGTGCGACGAAGGTGCGCCATGATCGCAGGACAGAGGACCTTGCCACCGCCTCGCAGTCCGGTAGGCCCAGCGTAGGGGGTGAGACCTCATCGCATTTGCAGCCGATGGCGGCGCTTCATCAGCCGACCGCTTCGGAGTCCACAGGCCAAGCGGCCTCGCCCACTGTCGGTTCAGCCACAGGTAAGCCTTCGGGTTCGACGACGCTCCATTCCCTCGGCGACGAATTGCGCGCTTGGGTGACATCGGGCGGAACGGAAGCGAAGACGTTGACCGTGGCGCTTGAACCGAAGGAACTGGGCTCTGTGCAGGTGGTGCTGCACCACAGTGCAGCGGGGCTCGAGATCCAGCTTGTCGCGTCGACGTCGGCGGGCGCTCAACAACTGGCCGCCGAAATCCCTGCCCTGATGAATCAGATGGTCGAAGGGGGGCTGTCGGTGCGGGAGCTGAGCGTGGGGCTCGCGGCGAGCGATCAAGAAAAGCAGAGCCAAGGGCAGGGCCGGGAGCGCGGGGATCACGTGGTGGCGGGACTCGCAGGTGCGCGAGGTTCGGCTACAAGCCGATTGGCGCGCGCTGGCTATGACGGCGAGAGAGCGTATCCCATGTCTCTCATGAATTTGTACGCGTAAGGAGGGAGAACGTGACGGTCAGTCCGACTTCATCGCTTGGGGCTTCGGTGAACGGGGCTTCTGTCCCCCAGGCGTCGTCCGCATCGTCGAGCGCAGGCGGTTCTGCTGGGGCCTCGCAAACGGGTCTCAATTCCCTAAACGAGAACGACTTCATGCAGCTGTTGGTGACGCAGCTCCAGAATCAGGACCCCATGAATCCCGTGGACAACACGCAGATGCTGGCGCAATTGGCTCAGTTCAGCGCGCTGGAGGAGATGACGCAGGTCGCGCAAACCGATGCCCAGGTTCTCGGCGCGGTGCAGGGGCTCGAGAGTGAGATGAACCTTTTGTTGGCGCACAGCCTCATCGGCGCGAAGGTCACAGTGCAAGATCAGAGCGGCAGTCAGGTACAGGGGACGGTGTCGTCCGTCACCATGAACCAGGGTTCGCCTCAGGTCGTGGTGAACGGGACCTCGTATCCCTTGACGCAGGTGGTCGGGATGTCGTGATCGACCCGGTATCCTGGACGTGGCAGAGCGCGGAAGCGCGCGTCCGCTCGGGTTCCTCGGGGACGACGTCATCGGGTGAAGCCGTATCCTTTCGACAGGCGATGCAAGATGCGCTCGCGTCTTGGCGCGTGAGCCACCACGCGGGTCATCGAATGGCGGAGCGCGGAATCACGCTGGATTCTGCGGACTGGGTTGCCATGGAGCGAGCGGCTCAGCAGGCCGAGGCCAAGGGTGCGCGGGACACGTACATGGTCATGGGGGACGTCGGCTTTGTCGTTCACCTGCCTTCGCGGACGGTGGTCACGGCCTTGAGTCATCAAGAGCATTCGGTTGTCACGCAAATTGACAGCGTCGTCTTTTTGTCCAGGCCGGACCGATAGGGGGCCTGCCCCGGGGGGAGCGGCTGAACTCCGGGGGGACGGCGCAACGGGAGGAATGAGCGCGTGCTGCGTTCGATGAATTCAGCCATCTCGGGCATGCAAGCTTTTCAGACCGATCTCGACGTGGTCGGCAACAACATTGCCAACGTGGAGACGGTGGGATTCAAGCAGTCGGATGTGCAGTTTGCCAACATGCTGAGCCAGACGATGTCCTTGGGGACGGCTGGCACTGGGCCGAGCGGTGGCTCGGCCACGACGGGAATTGGCGGGACCAACCCTGAGCAGGTAGGGCTCGGTGTTCAGGTGGCCGCCACACAGATGGATATGTCGCAGGGCCCCGACGAGACGACGGGTGTGCCGACGAACGTCGCCATCCAGGGGAACGGTTTCTTTGTCGTGACCGACGGAACGAACACGTATCTGACGCGAGCGGGCAACTTTTCGATAGACAGTGCGGGCAACCTGGTCTTGCCCAATGGCGTGATCGCGGAGGGCTACACCAGCAAACCGTCTTCTGCGAGCACGACGGCCCCTTCGACCGAGATGAACGTGTACCAATTGGCGGGCGTGACCCAGGGTTCGGGCAACACCGTCTCCAACGTGAGCATCGGTGCGGACGGCTCGATCACGGCGACGATCACCAACGGGTCGACGACCACGACGAAGGTCATCGGCTACCTGGCGCTTGCTCAGGTTCCGAACCCTCAAGGGCTCGTGAGCGTGGGCGACAATCTGTTTAATGCGTCCAGCCCTGCGGCGGGCCAGCCGACGTATGGGTCGCCCGGGCAAGGGACGTTCGGGTCGCTGGCGTCCGGCGAGCTCGAGGGATCGAACGTGGATTTGTCCCAGCAGTTTGCGGAGATGATCGTCGCGCAAAACGCATACGTGGCGAACACGCACATGATCGGGACGGACAATGCGATTCTGCAGGCCCTTGTCAACATGAAGAACTCATGATCACGAAAAGGGCGCGGCTGAGCCGCGCCCCGGGGAGATACGCGCATGATTGCGTTGACGCGATTGAACGGAAGCGTCGTGTGGCTCAATCCGCTGCACATTGAATTGATTGAAGTGACGCCCGACTCGGTGGTGACACTTACCAACGGTCATAAGTACGTGGTCTTGGAGGATCCGGAGACCATTGCGTCAAAGATGATCGAGGTCTATCGGCGGATTGGCCTCGTCGCGGCGCGAGTGCGCGATGAGGGGGGCGAGGGATGAAGAAAGCGGTACGGACGATGCTCATCATGGTCATCGGCATCGTCGTCGTCGCGGGAGGCGTCATCGGCTACCTGTTGTACGCGAAGAAGCATCACGCTACAGGAGGGCAACCTGCCAAACTTTCCGCGAAACAGATGGCCAATCTTCAGGTGACCTTGCCTCAGATGACCACGAATCTGGCAGGCAGCGGCATCATTCAATTCACGCTCACGCTGCAGGCGGATTCGAAGAGTACGAAGAATGAGCTGACGCTCATGGAGCCTCAGATTTCCGACGCCGTCAATGGCATCATGCGCGAATTCACGTCGGATCAACTTCGTACGGATGCTGGGCTCAACCAGTTGAAGGCGACCATCGTGAGCCAGGTGAATCGCCTCCTTCCGTCCGGCAAGGTGACGGCGGTGTATCTGTCGCAGGTCTTGGTGCAGTGAGGAGGTGAGACGTTGTCCGAGGTGCTATCTCAGTCCGAAATCGACGCACTCTTGTATGCCATTCGGACAGGCGAGATCGACCCCGAGGCGCAGCAACGGGCGGAGGCCCATCCGCGCGTGCGGGTCTATGACTTTCGCCGTGCGATGCGCTTCTCCAAAGACCATCTCCGCTTCTTTCGGCGCATGCACGAGCACTTTTGCCGCTTGCTCACGAGCCAACTGTCGGGTCAACTGCGATCGGTCCCGCAGATTCAGGTGGAGTCCGTCGACCAGGTCCCGTACGACGAGTTCATTCGGTCCATCCCGCCGCTGACCGTTCTTCAGGTCTACGACATGCATCCGCTCGACGGGCGCATGGTCATGGAGATGAATCCGCAAGTCGTGTTTGCCATGCTGGACAAATTCATGGGCGGGGACAGTACTGGACCGTACCGGGTGCGGGAGCTCACCGATATCGAGGTCTCGCTATTCCGCCGCCTGTTCGACAGCGTGCCGGCTATCTTGGCTGAGGCTTGGCGGAGCGTGGTCGATCTCGATCCCCAGTTCGTGTCGTTGGAGATGAACCCGCAGTTTCTACAGCTCACCACGCCCAACGAAACGGTGCTCGTGGTGACCATCAGCGTCCGTGTCGGAGAAACGTCGGGCCTTGTCAACGTGTGCATTCCGCACGTGACCATCGAGCCGGTGCTGTCGAAATTGAGCAACCGTTATTACATGGATCCAGCGTTTCAGAGCGGGAGGCGGCAGTTGAACGACGAGCTGCGCAACAAATTGCTCAGCGTGCCGGTCGACGTCCGCGTGGAAGTGGGGCAGGCGGAGCTGACGGTGCGGGAAGTTCTCGATCTGTGCGAGGGCGACACCATCGTATTGCGCCAGACGATTCGCGATCCGGCGCTCGTCTACGTCGACGGGCGACCTGCGTTCTGGGGAAGCGTGGGCAAACGAAACCGCGTGTATGCGGTGAAGATCGTGGGTCAGTGGGAGGCAGATGCGGATGGTGGACGATAACATGAAGCTGTCGCAGGACGAGATCGACGCGTTGTTCCGCAGTGCGTCGGAACAAGCCGCGTCGCGCGAGCATGGGGAAAACCTTTCGGCGGGCGAGATCGACGTGCTGGGTGAGATTGGGAATATCTGTTTTGGCTCAGCCGCGACGTCCCTCTCTTCGCTCCTGGGGCGCAGAGTGGACATCACGACGCCGGTTGTGAGCCTCGTGCCGCGCTCGGAAGTGGAGAGCCGATTTCCCACACCGTACGTCCTGGTGCAGGTGGATTTTACGGAAGGTTTGGAGGGCACGAACGCGCTTGCGATTGAGATCGAGGATGCGCGGCGGATCGCCGACCTCATGATGGGGCGCGAGCCGGGGGAGGGCGGCGGTGAACTGGGCGAGATCGAGCTCAGTGCTGTCGGTGAGGCGATGAACCAAATGATGGGGAGCGCGGCCACGGCGATGAGCCAGTTGTTCGGCCGGTACATCAACATCTCGCCGCCCTCCGTGCGGGTGGTGACGTTCACGCCAGATGAAGCGGAGGCAGCTTTTGGAGCAGCCGAAGAGCTCGTGAACGTCGAGTTCCGCCTGCGCGTGCATGAGCTGATCGATTCGCACATCATGCAGCTGATGCCTGTCCCGTTCGCGCGCGAACTGGTGCAATCCATGCAGGTACATACGGAAGCGCCGTCTGGAAAAAGCGGTGTGGAGAGCCGCGACTCGGCGGTGTCCTCCGCACCGCTGTCGCAGCCGGCGGATGCAGGTGCGAAACCGGAAGAAGCGAAACCCAGCTCGCCGCAGGAAGAGGCGCCTAGCGTGCCGGTTCGGCGCCCGGTGTTCCCCGATTTCGACGAGGACGTGCCCCGGCGCGACGCGCGACCTGCGGCCAATCTGTCGCTTTTGTACGACGTCCCGCTCAACGTGACCGTGGAGCTGGGGCGGGCGAAGAAACGGATCCGCGAAATCCTGGAGCTCGCGCCCGGGTCCATCCTTGAACTGGACAAGCTCGCCGGTGAACCTGTGGACATCTATGTCAACCAGAAAAAGATCGCGATCGGAGAAGTGGTCGTGATCGACGAGAACTTTGGCGTTCGCGTGACCGACATCGTCCAAGCGGACCAACGAATCGATCCGCTGCCCTGAGGGCGGCACCTTTTGCAGGAGGGATGAGGAATGGCAAACATTTTGGTGGTGGACGACGCCGCCTTCATGCGGATGATGATCAAGGACATTCTCACCAAAAATGGCCACGTGGTCGTGGGCGAGGCCCAGGACGGAGCTCAGGCCGTCGAACGGTACCAAGAGCTTCATCCCGATCTCGTCACGATGGACATCACCATGCCTGAGGTGGATGGGATCGAGGCCATCAAGCGTATTCGCCAATTGGATCCCAACGCGCGGATCATCGTGTGTTCCGCGATGGGCCAGCAGGCGATGGTGATCGAGGCGATCCAGGCGGGGGCCAAGGACTTTATCGTCAAGCCGTTTCAGGCCGATCGCGTCGTCGAAGCGGTGCAGAAGGCGCTGCGGTGATGGTGGGAATGAGGCCGCGGTCATGGCCAGAGCGGGTGACGGGGGGGCTCGCCGTCAGCGTGGTGCTGGCGGCGCCGCAGACTGCGTGGGCCGCCAAGGCAGCCCCACTGACAAGTGGCGGCGGATGGGCGTACGTGCAGCTCGTCGTCGCGCTGATGGTCATTTTGCTCCTCATCGCCGTGCTGTTTCGGGTGCTCGGCAGACGGGCTGGCGTTGCAGCGCGCGGCCACATCGAGGTGGTGGCGGCTCGCCAGTTGGCGCCGAACAAATCGGTGCAGGTGGTGCGTGTCGGCGACAAGCTGTATCTGCTCGGCGTCGGCGAGGACGTTCGGCTGCTCGCCGAGGTCACAGATGCGTATCCTCTCGAGCGCGAGCCCCTGGATGAGGACACGTTCGCCGAGGTCGGCGGCGGTTTTGGCGGGGCGCTGCGCGAAGCTTTGGACCGGGTGAGGGAAAGGCGGCAGGGTGGATGAGGCAGGGCATGGCAGTCAAACGGCAGGGCCAACGTCGGGCGGCCGCGCGTCTGGCGTTTGGAACGGCCCTCGTTGCGCTGGCGCTCGTGATGGGATTTCATCCTTCCACCGTGTGCGCACAGACGTCGCCGAGCGTCCCAGCCATTCCGGGCGTGAGCGTTTCCGTTGGGGGATCGGGGCCGGTGTCAGTGGCCAACACCGTGAAGATTGTGCTTCTGTTGACCGCACTCACGCTCGCCCCGGCCGGGCTCATCCTGATGACCTGCTTCACGCGCGTCATCGTCGTGCTCTCGTTTGTGCGCAACGCGCTGTCGTTGCAGACCTCTCCGCCGAACCAGGTGCTCGTGGGACTGGCGCTTTTCATCACGCTGTTCGTGATGCAGCCGACGCTTGAGCAGGCGAATGCGCAAGCACTCCAGCCGTATCTTCGCGGACAAATCTCGCAGACGGTGGCCATCGATCGTGCGGAGGCGCCGTTTAAGGTTTTCATGGCGAAGCAGACGCGAACGGAGGACCTTGAACTGTTTCTCGCCTATCGCCACGAGACGTTGACGCCCGAGATGGAGCGTCATCCCGAGTCGATTGCCATGTCGGCCCTTGTGCCCGCGTTCACGCTGAGCGAGCTTCAGACGGCGTTTCAAATCGGATTCATGATTTATCTGCCGTTTCTCGTGATCGATCTCGTCGTCTCCACGACGCTGATGTCCATGGGCATGATGATGCTGCCGCCGGTCATGATCTCACTTCCCTTTAAGGTCCTGTTGTTCGTGATGGTCAACGGTTGGTATTTGGTGGTCAAATCCCTGCTCGCCGGCTACGCCACATAGCGCAAGGAGGAAGTTCGATGACCGATACGTACGTCATTGGCCTTGCGGCCCAAGTGATGTGGCTTGTGGTGAAAATCACGGCACCGGTCCTTCTACTCGGGTTGGCCATGGGCCTTCTGGTCAGCATTTTTCAGGCGACGACGCAGCTTCAGGAGCAGACGCTCGCGTTCATTCCGAAGATCATCGCCGTGATCATCGCGCTGTTGGCCTTTGGACCGTGGATGCTACAGAATTTGATCGATTTTACCAACGCCGTTCTCGGCAACCTGATGCAGTACGTGATGTGAAGGGTCCATGGTGAACGATGTTCTGTCACACTTCAATTTGTTTTTGCTGATGGCCGCGCGGACCAGTGGGTTCGTCCTCGCCGCCCCGATTTTCTCGAGCGTCTACTGGCCGAATGCGGCGAAAGTGGCTCTGGCCATGGCCCTCGCTGCGTTTGCGGTTCCTTCGATGCACGCGCCGGTTCCCGATTTGGTGGCGCAGCCTGGTGCGTTCGTCGTCGATTTTGCCCTCGAAGCCGTGATCGGCGTCGTTTTGGGGTTTGTGGCCACGTGGGTGTTCAACACCATGAACATCGCGGGTCAGCTCGTGGACCTTCAGATTGGCATGGCGGTTGCCGAGCTTGCGATGCCGGGCTTTTCGGGCGCAGCCGGCGTGTTCAGCAACGTGTACAATGTGTGGTTTTCCATCTTGTTTATCGGCATGGGAGGCCTCGAAGGACTGTCTGTCGCCGTGCTGGAATCGTTCCGGCTCATTCCCATCGCGGACTGGCACTTGCCGTCCAACTGGCTCGTCATTTGCGCGCAGACCATGGACACCGTCATGCTGATGGCCGTCGACGTGGCACTGCCGGTCTTCGCGAGCCTGTTTCTCTGCGATGTCACGTTTGCTCTTCTCGCGCGCGCCGTGCCGCAGATGAACGCCTTTGTCGTGGAATTGCCCGCGAAACTGTTTGTCGGGTTGGCGTCGTTCGCGGTGGCCATGCCCGTGACCGTGGGGCTGTTCCGACAGTTGATGAACCTCGTGTTCCTCAACATGCAAACCGTGATGCGCCTGGTCGGAGGGTGAAGGATGCTTACACTGCAACTCCAGCGATTCGCCGCAGGTGAGCGAACGGAGCGCGCGACGCCCAGGCGGCGGCAGGAAGCTCGGAAGGAAGGGCGCGTCGCCCGCAGCCCTGAGCTGACCTCGGCCGTGGCGTTCGCGGCGGTGTTGGTGGTCATGCGCATCCTCGGACCCGCCGTGTGGGGTGAGTGGGAAAATCTGATTGAGCGCGATCTCGGCAGCGTCTCCACGAAGTCGTGGACGGTCGAGACCGTTCGCGCCCTCATGGCTCAACAGGTGATGATGGCGGCGCGCATCATGATTCCCATCGCGCTGGTGGCCGTGATCGCAGGCCTGGCCGTGGCGGTCATCCAGGTGCGGCCCATGTTCGTGCCGAGGCTGTTGCTGCCCGATTTCACCCGCATTTCCCCCGCGACGGGGATACGGCGCATCGCGAGCCTCCAAGGCGCTGTGGAGGCGTTGAAGTCGCTGCTGAAGTTCGCCGCGGTCGTCGCTGTGGCCTACACGTCGATGGCGTCGCTCGCACGCGAGATGGTGAACCTGTCCGCTGCGGAGCTCGCCGCGGTGCCAAGCATTCTCGGGCGCTCCGTGTTCAATCTTGCCATCCGGGTGGCCGTGGCAATGGTGGCCATCGCCGCGATCGACTACGGCTATCAACGTTACCATTTGGAGCGGAGCCTGCGGATGTCAAAACAGGAACTGAAGGACGAGTTGAAAGAGACCGAGGGCAACCCGCTAATGAGATCGGCCATCCGAAGGCGCGCGAGGCAATTTGCGCAGCGGCGCATGATGGAGAGCGTCGCCAAGGCAGACGTGGTGATCACGAACCCCACGCACTACGCGGTGGCACTCGCGTACGAGAGCGATGCGATGCGCGCGCCGCAAGTGCTGGCGAAAGGCGCGGATTTCGTCGCACAGGAGATCCGAAGGCGGGCGGAAGCGCACGACGTGCCGCTGGTGGAGAATCCTCCGCTGGCGCAGGCGCTCTACAAGACGGTCGACATCGGTCAAGAAATTCCTCCCGACCTGTATCAAGCGGTCGCGGAGGTCCTTGCGTATGTGTACAGAATGCGCGGGATGGGGCGGAGGTGACGGACGATGGCGAACTGGTTGAAGCGGACCGATCTGATGGTCATGCTTTTTATCCTCTGGACCATCGTGATGATCGTGATCCCCGTTCCCCGGCCGCTCCTCGACGTGCTCATCTTGTTCAACATGTTTTTATCGATGACGATTCTGCTCGTCGCGATGAACACGTCGGAGCCGCTCGAATTTTCCATATTTCCATCTCTGCTGCTCGTGACGACGCTGTATCGACTGTCTCTCAACATCTCCACCACGCGGCTCATCCTGAGCCAAGGCAACGCGGGCGCGGTCATTCAGACGTTCGGCAACTTCGTCATTGGCAGCAATCCTGTCGTCGGCTTCATCGTGTTTCTCATCATTATCATCGTGCAGTACGTCGTGATCACCCGAGGTGCGGAGCGCGTGGCCGAGGTGGCCGCCCGGTTCACGTTGGACGCGATGCCTGGCAAGCAGCTGGCGATTGACGCCGATTTGAACGCGGGATTGATTCAGGAGGCCGAGGCGCGCAAACGGCGCGAGAAAATTCAGCAAGAGGCCGATTTTTACGGGGCCATGGACGGTGCCTCCAAGTTCGTGAAGGGCGACGCGATCGCCTCCATGCTCATCGTCGCCATCAATGTCGTGGCGGGGCTCATCATCGGCGTGGCCATGCAGCACGACTCGTTCAACCAAGCGTTGCACACCTACACGATGCTCTCCGTGGGCGACGGGCTCGTGAGCCAAATCCCGGCGCTCCTCCTCTCCACCGCCACCGGTCTCATGGTGTCGCGCGCCGCTACGGATCAAAACATGGGCGCCGATGTCGTGAAGCAGGTGTTCGGATATGCGCGCGGGCTGTACGTGGTGAGCGGAGCCATCCTGCTGCTCGGCCTCATCACCCCCATCGGCATTCTGCCCGTCCTTCCCATTGCCGGGGGTGCCACGCTCATCGCTCGGCGAGCCGAACGCCGCCGCGCATTGCAGAAAAAGCGCGAGGAAGAAGAGGCGGTTCGCCAGAAGCGGTCCGAGACCAAAAAGCCCGAGAACGTGTATCAGTTGATCACGGTGGAACCTGTCGAGTTGGAGGTCGGTTACGGCCTCATTCCCCTCGTCGACGCGCGGCAGGGCGGCGATTTCATGGAGCGCATCGCGATGATTCGGCGGCAGCTGGCGACGGATCTCGGCGTGATCTTGCCCATGGTTCGGTTGCGCGACAACGTGGTGCTCAAACCCACGCAGTACGTCATCAAGCTGAAAGGTGTCGAGGTGGCGCGAGGCGAAATCGTGATGGGGCACTGGCTTGCGCTGAGCCCCGGCATCGACAATCCGGAGATCAAGGGAATTCCGACCCAAGACCCCACGTTCGGCTTGCCAGCGCTGTGGGTGACAGGGGATATGAAGTTGCGCGCCGAGGCGAGCGGCTACACCGTGGTGGATCCGCCCTCGGTCATGGCCACGCACCTGACGGAGGTGTTGAGGCGCCACGCGCACGAGCTGCTCGGCCGCCAGCAGGTGAAGGAACTTTTAGACCACCTGAAACAGACGCAACCCGCGGTGGTGGAGGACGTGTACCCCGGTACGCTGTCGCTCGGACACATTCAACGGGTGCTCTGCAACCTGCTCGAAGAGGGCGTACCCATTCGCGATCTTGCGACGATTCTCGAGGCGCTCGCCGATGCCGGTCGTCAAACGCAGGATGTCGATCAACTCACGGAGAGGGTGCGCCAGCGGCTCGCTCGCCACATCTGCGCCCAGTACCTGCAGGGCGAGGACGGCCTTACCGTTTTGACGTTCGATCCTTCGCTCGAGCGCGAGATGCAGCAGGCCGTGGTGGAACAAGGAGGCGCTGTGTCGATCGGGCTCGAACCGGGCAAGGCGCAGGCCATCTTCAGGAGGCTCAAGGAGCAGTGGAGCGAGCTCCAGGGCCTTGGCAAATCGCCCGTGCTCTTGGTCCATCCCAGGCTCCGGCTTCCGTTGAGCCGCCTCGTTCGGCGCTACGTGCCAGACCTGCCCGTGCTGTCCTTTGCTGAGCTCGATCCGTCGGTTTCAATTCATAGCGGAGGCGTGGTGAATGTGACGTGATCGTTCGCCGTTACGTCGTCAGGGAAATGCCTGAGGCCGTCGCGTCGATCCGCCGGGAACTGGGGCAGGACGCCGTGATCCTGAGCACGCGAAACATTCGCGTGCGCAAGTGGTTGGGGCTCAAATCCGAGCGGCGGATCGAAGTGATGGCCGCGGCGAAGGAGGACTTCGCCGCAAGCGCAGGAGCGAATTTTGGACAGGCGCTCAAGAAAGCCATGTCGGAGCCGCGAGACGTCTTCACCCCCGCCGCGCCGGGGCCCGACGCATGGTCAGAGCTGACGAGCGAACTTGCGGAGATTAAGCGCATGCTCGCGGAGAATCGCTCGAAACCGACCGCGCCGCCGTTGACGGCCCCCGAGCCGCACGAGCGGTGGCGCGCGTTTTTGCTCGCGGAGGGCGTGGACAGCGTGCTCGCGGACCGCTGGGCGCGGATGGCCGTTCTGGGCGCTGAAGAAGCCGCGTCAGCAACCGGCCCAAAGGAACAGCTGATTGGCGCCGTTGCGTCCGATCTCGGCCCGCTCGCCGACCCGGCCCCCATCCGCAGGGATAGCCGGATCGTCGCGTTCGTGGGCCCGACCGGCGTGGGGAAGACGACGACCATCGCGAAGATTGCCGCGCTGCACGTCTTGGCGGGTCAGCGGCGGGTGGGGCTTTTGACGACGGATACGTTTCGCATCGCCGCGGTGGAACAGCTGAGGACGTACGCTGACATCCTGAACGTCCCCATCGCCATCGCGGATGAACCGGACGACGTGCCTGCCGCGCTGGCGTCGCTTGGGGCTTGCGATCTCGTCCTCGTCGACACGGCGGGGCGCAACTTCCTCCATGGGTCCTCCATCGAGCAAATCAAGCGGATGCTTAGCCCTATCGAGGCGGACGAGGTCTTGCTCGTGGTGTCCCTCACCACGAAACCGGCCGACGCGTTGAAGATGGCCAAGATGGCGAAGCCGCTCGGTGTGGACAAGTTCATTTTCACGAAGCTGGATGAAACCGAATCGGTCGGCATGATTCCGAGCCTCGTGGCGCTGTGCCAATGGCCCGTGGCCTACGTGACGACTGGGCAAAACGTGCCCGACGATATCGACATTGTGTCCGTCAGGGACGTCCTTCAGGCGTGGAAGGAGGCCCGCCACGATGGCTGACCAAGCGTCACGCTTGCGTGAACAGATGTCTCTTTGGGGCAGGTCCGCTCGGGCGCCCGAGGCGCAACCCGCGGACCAGACGAGCGATGCGCTACTGCCGTCGGCCCCGGTGTTTGCCATCCTGAGCGGAAAAGGCGGCGTGGGCAAATCGAACTTGTGCGTCAATTTGGCCCTGGCCTTTGCGGAAGAAGTCATGCGCGTGCTCGTCATCGACGCGGACGCGGGGTTTGCCGACGTGGAAATTCTGTTTGATTCCACGCCGCTCTGGACGTTGAGCGACGTCCTCGCGGGCACGGCGATGGACGATGCGCTCGTTGCCCCGCGGCCGAACGTGCACGTCCTTGCGGGTGGAAGCGGGCGGTTTGTGGACGAGATCGACGACGAGAGCTGGAGGCGGCTGTGGAGTGGCGTAGTCCGGGTGTCGCCCCGCTATGCCTGGGTGTTGGTCGATTGTGCCCCGGGTGCGCACGCTTTTGCCGAGCGGATCCTGCGGCAGGGCGCCCATCCCATCTGCGTGGTGACGCCGGAGCCGACGGCCATCACGGATGGCTACGCCCTGCTGAAGTGGATGCGGGCCAAAGGGTTCGGAGTCCAACCGTGGCTCGTTGTGAATCGCGCGAAATCGCGCGCGGAGGCGGAGGACACGGCGATGCGTTTGGTGGATGCGGCGTCCAAGTTTCTACAGATGGCCGTCGTGTACGCCGGATGGGTGCAAGAGGATCCGAACGTCGCCATGAGCGTGATGGCGCGGATCCCCGTGCTGCAGCACGCGCCCGCTTCAGCTGCCGCGGCCGGGATTCGGGAGCTGGCGCGCTGGATGAAGGAACGGGTGGGAGGCGGAGGACGGGATCGCAAAGGGGGAGCGGCCCCATGACGGACCTTGGCATGGAGGTGCGCGCCGTCATCGCGTTGGGCGCGTCCACGGGCGGCCCGGCTGCCGTCTCGGCGATCTTGAGGGATCTTCCGCTTCTGGATACGTGTGCTGTCCTTGTTGCGCAGCACCTGCCTGAGTCGTTCACAGGGGCGTTCGCAGAGCGACTGAACCGGGAGAGCGAATGGCCGGTTTGCGAGGCGCGCGACGGCATGCGGGTGGAAGGCGGACACGGCTACGTCGCGCCGGGTGGAAGGCGCACAGAGGTGTATGCGCAGGGGGCGAGGCTCGTCTGCGCCGTGCGCCCGCCCGACGAGACGGACCTCTACCTGCCTTCCATCGATGCGCTCTTTGCGAGTGTGGCTGCCCTGCGGGGCGTGCGCGTGGTGGGCGTTTTGCTCACTGGCATGGGGCGGGACGGGGTCGAGGGGCTTCGGGCGATCCGCGAGGCCGGAGGGTATGCCATCGCAGAAGCCGCCGAGACCGCGGTCGTCGACGGGATGCCTCGCCGAGCTCGGGAGGCCGGCTGGGTGGACGAAGTTGTGCCGCTGGACGCCATCGCGGCTCGTCTCGCGCGCGTGTGTGAAGCTGGGAGGTGACGCGGTGCAAGAAGAATATTTGGATGCGTTTTTGGCGGAGTCAATGGAACACGTCGAACAACTTGAGGCGTGCTGCTTGGCGCTGGAGCGCGACGGGTTCGAGACCCGGCTGCTCGACGAGATGTTTCGCTCGGCGCACACCTTGAAGGGCATGAGCGCCACGATGGGCTTCTCCCAACTGGCGGGTCTGACGCACAAGATGGAAGATCTGCTAGGCGCCCTGCGCGACGGGCGCGTCCGCTTCGAGTCTGCGCACATCGACGTGTTGTTGCAGGCGGTGGATCGGATGCGCGCAAGGCTGGAGGCCATCGCGTCGTCGGGGGCGGAACCCGCGGAGCCTGATCACCACCTGCTGCAGGCGCTCGCAGGCGTGCGCGACCAGGCGCCGGGCGCGATGGGCGACGAAGCGTCAAGCAGCGCGCTGGTCGTCCCATGGGGAGATTTGGCGAAACAGGTGGAAGCGAAAGGGCAAGCGCTCTATGCGGTGCGCATTCAACTCGCGCCCGACTGTGTCATGCCTGGAGTTCGGCTCGCGATGGCGTATCAGGCGCTCCAATCGACAGGCGAGCTTCTGGCGGCAGATCCTCCGGAGGACGAGGTCATGGCCGGGAAGATCGAGAGCACCGAGGCCCTTGTGGCGGTCGCCGTGCGTCCGGGCGAGATCGATCGCGTCCGCCAGCGTGTGCTCGACCTCACAGACATCGCGCGCTGTGACGTGGACCTCGTGGACCCAGAGCCTCGCGCCGATCAAGCGTCGCAACGAGCGCAGACCGCCGAGCCCGAGCCGATGACGCCGGAAACGACCGGTGCGCCGTCCACGAGAGAAACGCCCAACCGCTCGTCGAGTCACAGCCGCGAGGCGCAGCTGCGCGTACCCGTGCGCAAGGTCGACGCCCTGATCAACGCGCTCAGCGATCTCGTCATCACCAAGACGCGCCTCACCGCGCTCGCCGCCTCCGTGGGAGATGCGGAGCTGCGCGACGCCGTGGAACGCTTGGACCGCCTGACGGCCGACATGCAGGATGGACTCATGCGGCTCCGCATGGTGCCGGTCGAGTCCATCTTCCAGCGCTATCCGCGCATGATGCGCGATTTAGAGCGCCGCCTCGGGCGCGAATTCGACTTTGTCATGACGGGCCTCGACACGGAAATGGACCGAGTCGTCCTCGAGGAGATGGGCGAGGTCATCGTGCACCTGCTCCGCAATGCGGCCGATCACGGCCTCGAACCGCCGGACGTGCGAGAGGCCAACGGCAAGCCGCGGCGCGGCACCATTCGCCTGGCCGCGTACACCGCGGGCGGCCACGTGTACCTTGAGGTGTCGGATGACGGTCAGGGCATTGATCGCGAGCGCGTGCTCGAATCCGCCGTCGCCAAGGGGCTCGTCGCGCCAGAGGAGGGTGCGGCCATGCCGGATGAGTCGGTGTACGCGCTCCTGTTTCGCCCAGGCTTCAGCACGGCCAAGCGCGTCTCGGATATCTCCGGGCGAGGCGTCGGACTCGACGCCGTCCGCGAGAAGGTCGAAGCGCTCGGCGGCACCATCCGCCTCGATTCCGTGCCTGGCCAGGGGACGACCTTCACCATCGAGTTGCCGCTCACCCTCGCCATCTTGTCGGCGCTGCTCGTCTCCGTGCGCGGGCAGGTGTTTGTCATTCCCGCGGCGAATGTGGTGGACGTGCGCAGGATAAGCCGCGACGAGGTGCGCCACGTGCACGAGCGTCCCGTCCTCCGCGACGACCAGGGGATGATCCCGGTCATCGACGTGGCGGAGCGCTTGGGCCTCGGACCGCGCAACGAGGCTTATCCCCAGACGGCCGTGGTGTGCTGGGACGGGCGGCGCAGACTGGCGCTCGTCGTCGATGCCGTGTTGGATGAGCTCGAAATTGTCAACAAGCCGCTCGGAAAGTATCTGCAGGCCGTTCGCGAGTTTGCCGGCGCCACCATTCTCGGCGACGGCCGCGTGTCGCTCATTCTCGATGTCCGCGCGATCGCGACGATCGCGTAACGGCGAAGGAGGGGCGTAAGGTGGATTTCTATGTCGTGATGCGCGTGGGCTCCGAGCGCTACGGGGCGCATGTGGCTCAAGTGAGATCCGTAGAGCGCGTGAGTGACATCACGCCGGTACCCCGGACGCTCAGCTTCATCAAAGGCGTCATGCACCTGCGCGGTACCATCGTACCCGTGATCGACCTGGCCGAACGCGTCGGTTTGCAGCGGGCCGCGGACGTGGACGGTGAGGACAGGCGGATCGTGGTGGCGGAAGTGGAGGACATGGTCGTCGGCATGTTGGTCGATGCCGTGGAAGACGTCGTGCCCATTTCGCCAGAGGCCGTGGAGCCGCCCCCAGCCGTGGTGGGTGGGCTCGAGGCGGTCTACCTCCGGGGCGTGGCGCAGACAGGCGACGAGCTCCTCGTGCTTTTGAACCTGGAGCGGGTCTTTTCGGCCGTGGAGGCCGAGCAGCTCAGGCAGGTTGAGAAGTTGGTGCACGGATGAATCCGTATGAGCTGAGTGGCGCCGATCTCGACGCACTCCGGGAGTTCGGGAACATCGGGGCTGGCCATGCGGCAACCGCGCTGTCTGTCCTGTTGGGCGGCGTCGTCCGCATGTCCGTCACGGATGCTCGCCTGTGCCGGTTCGCCGAGGTCGTCGACGTGGTCGGCGGGAGCGACGCGATGGTGGTCGCGGTGTACATCCGCATCGACGGCGAGATCGCAGGCAGCATGTTCGTCGTGCTTTCGTTGGAGAGCGCAGATCGCCTCGTGAACGGGCTGATTCCCGGCCGCCAGCCGGGTGAACCGTACGGGGAACTGGAGTATTCGGCACTCGGGGAAGTCGGGAACATTCTCTCTGGCGCATACGTCGCGGCGATCTCCGACTTGTGTGGGTTTCGGATGGCACAGTCCATTCCTGCGGTGGCCATCGACATGGCGGCAGCCCTTCTCGACATCGGGCTGATGTTCGGAAGCGGCGAAGATAATGAGGTGCTTCTGATTTCGACGCGCCTCATGCACGGTGGGCGGGAGGTTCAAGCGCACTTTTTCTTGCTTCCGGACTTTGAAAGTGCGCCGAAGCTCTTCGACACGCTGCGAGGGCAGATGCCAAGTGGTTGAAGGGCAGGCGGAGATTCGCGTGGGGATTGCCGAGGGAGCTCTGCTCTGCGGTCCAGGCCGACTGGTGACCACAGGACTTGGCTCGTGTGTCGGCGTGGTGATTTACGATCCGACGGTGGAAGTGGCGGGGCTCGTGCACGTCATGCTCCCTGCGAGTCCCTCGGCCGAGACCAAGGCGCCGCAAAAATATGCGGACACCGCCATCGATTGGCTGGTGGGCGAGCTGGTTCGCGCCGGTGCAAGTCCCGAACGGTTCGTCGCCAAATACGCGGGTGGAGCTCAGATGTTTCAAGGCGTGCGAATGGAGGCGCTGCGCATCGGGGAACGAAACGTGGAGGCCGTCGCCCAGGAACTTGCCGCGCGCGGCATTCCGGTGATCGGGCGGGATGTGGGTGGACACCAGGGCCGGACCATAGGGTTTGAGCTCCCGTCCTGTGCGCTCACGATTCGGACAGCGCGGGGCGAAACCCGTGTACTCTGAGGATGGAGGAGGGGAGTAGGCGTGTGGGAGACGCTCATTTTGGCACTGATCTGCCTGATCCTCCTGGCCGTGCTGTACGGGGTCAGCGGCGCGTGGAAACGGCATCCGGGCCTCAAGGGCTTTTTGCGGTGGACGGCCTCGCAGGTGCGAGGGGGACTCCAGGGCTCTGTTCGAAGTCATGGGCCGAGCGGAGCATGGCCGCGCCGTCCCTCAGAGATGGCTCGCCTGCGTCGCGCCGACGCGCAGCTGGCGGTTCAGGTTCTCGAGGAGCTGTACGAGGAATGGGAACGAGAGCGGCGGGCGCTTGAAGCGCGCATTCGGGCGCTCGAAGAGGCTGTCGCCCACGCGTGGGTCAAGCGCGAGCCGGCGCGCTCCCCGCTTGCCGACGCCTCAGGGGAGCAAGCGACGGAGGGGCCTGTCGCCATGGAGCCGAACCTCGCCGCGAGCCAAACATCGGGGAATGGGTCGACGAAGCCAACTTCGGAAGATGAACAGGGGGCGGCGGGCTCCCATCGGGTTGGCGCATGGCGTGAGCCCTTAGACAAGCCGGGAGAGGGAGAGCTTGTCATCGCTGACCAACATGAGCATGCGTCAGATGCGTCATGGCCGAATGCCTCCATGTCGCGCGAGCGCGTTTACTTTTCCATCCTGGATTTGCTGCACGAGGGTTTGAGCGACGACGAAATTGAGGCCCGATTGGGCGTGTCCAAGGACGAGATCGCGCTCGTGGAAGAATTGTTGCGGATGGCGGAGCGTTCGAAACCGGGGGTGCACTGAGGCCGGCCTCAAAATCGCCGTCACCGTTTGCTGAGATCCGAACGTACGATGGGCAGAGAGACCATTCGTCCATCGCGTCGGCGCAGGCGGTACACGGCGGCGATGGGACCGGGGGGACAGCCGATGAAGGTCAGGACGAGAAATCGGGTCATGGGGCGTGCTTGCCGTGCGGGCGGATCGAGCGCGTGGATTGCGTCACCGGTGTGTCGTGGCCGCGGGAGCAGGGGACCGAGCGACAGGCGCATGGGTCGGGGGATGACGGAGTTCGGCGGGCGCTGGCTGGAGCGAGCCGACGGGAGCGCAGAGATTCAGACGCCGGATGCGGCGAGTGGAGCGGAGGGGGCGCACGCGGCGCCCGTTCAGCTGGACACGGCCGACATCCGCATTGGAGACCGGATTACGGTTTACACCGTGGGCGTAGGCCCGTCCCAATCCGGATTTACGGGTGTCGTCCTGCGCGCGACACCTACGTATCTTCACCTGGGTCTTTTTGCACACGAAGGTGAATCGATGAGCGCGGAGCGCCCCATTGTGGCGGAGGCCATCATTCGCTTCGATCAAATTGCCTGCGTCGTGCGCAGGATCGCGTGACGCGTGTCGGCGATCTGCTTTGCGGCAGGCGCTGGCAGGCGCCGATGCCGCGAAGGCGGCCGATCAGACGCTCTTCGGTGAGCGGGGGACGGAGCCAGAGGGGGAGGGCCCTTTTGCTCCGTCCTGCTCGAGAGGCGTCACAGGTCGTTTTGTACGATGGAGGAGATCTGGTTCAGCGGAATGGTCGCGAGGGCGCCAAAGGTGCCGCCGGTTCCCGGCGTGCCGTACGCCCCGGTGACGCCCGTCGGTGCAGCGGCGGGCGCGAGCAGGAGGTACAGGTTGTTGCTGTCGACGCCGACGATGGCGCCTGTGTATCCGCCTCCGCCTGTTCCGCCTGCGGTGGTGAACACCGTCACGACCTGGCCGAGGTGCAGCTGACGGACGGAGTCCGCGATGTTGAAGTTGTTGGTGGCCATGTTCGCAGGTCTCCCTTCTGTGAAGTGTGTCGCCGCGATGCGCGCTCGTCGCGGCACACTTTAGGAAATGCTGAAAAAGGAAGCGCAGTCACGGACAAACTGACTGAGGAAGTTGCCTCAAGAGGAGTGCCGTGGCGCGCTGAGGGAACGGTTGCGTGGTTGGACGTGCGCGAGGGAGGCTTGTGGCTCAGGCTTCTGAGCTTGGCTTTGCGTCCAACACGCGGTTGCCCATGCTCGAGGGGCTGTGGTATAGTATGGGGCGGTGCGTACCTTTGAGATCGAATACGCACGGATCGGGATGCGTCGTCCGGTGCCCCATGGGGTCGGCGGTGCGGATGAACGGTCCGGAGGGCAAACAAGAAGGAGGAACCCGGTTTGGCGATCATTTCAATGAAGCAGTTGCTTGAGGCGGGCGTGCATTTCGGACATCAGACGCGCCGCTGGAACCCGAAGATGGCGCGCTACATCTTCACGGAGCGGAACGGAATTTACATCATTGACCTGCAGAAGACCGTGCGCAAGGTGGAAGAGGCGTACAATTTTGTGCGCGAGCTCGCGGCGTCCGGTGGCACGGTGTTGTTTGTGGGTACGAAGAAACAAGCCCAGGAGGCCGTCAAGGAAGAGGCCGAGCGCTGCGGGATGTATTACGTCAACCAGCGGTGGCTGGGCGGCACGTTGACGAACTTCAACACGATTCAGAAGCGTATCCGCAGGCTTCAGGAGCTCGAGCGGATGGAGGAAGACGGGACGTTTGAGGTTCTTCCGAAGAAGGAAGTCATCCTGCTGCGGAAGGAGCGCGAGCGCCTGGAGAAGTTCTTGGGTGGCATTAAGGGGATGAAAAAGCTGCCCGACGCGCTGTTCATTATCGACCCGCGCAAGGAGCGTATCGCGGTCGCCGAAGCTCGCAAGCTCGGCATCCCCATTGTTGCGATTGTCGATACGAACTGTGACCCCGACGAGATCGACTATGTGATTCCGGGTAACGACGACGCGATTCGCGCCGTGCGCCTTCTGACGAGCAAGATGGCGGACGCTGTGCTGGAAGGCACGCAGGGTGGAGAAGAGACCACCGCGTGAGAAGTGAGGTGGCGGGTGCGTCGCGCTCTCGTCACCTTTTTTGTGCCGCGTGACGCGGAGTCTGCGGATAGAGAATCATCAGCGTAAGGTTTGAGGAGGAACGGTTGTGGCAGAGATCACAGCAGCAATGGTCAAGGAGTTGCGCGAGCGCACGGGCGCCGGCATGATGGACTGCAAAAAGGCCCTCACGGAAGCCAACGGCGATATGGAGCAGGCTATCGTCATTTTGCGCGAGAAGGGCTTGGCGCAGGCTGCGAAGAAAGCCGGGCGAATTGCCGCGGAGGGCCTCGTCGAGGCGTACATTCACGGCGGCGGCCGCATCGGCGTGTTGGTGGAAGTGAACTGCGAGACCGACTTCGTCGCGAAGAACGAAGAGTTCCGCACGTTTGTCAAGGACATCGCCATGCACATCGCGGCGTCGAATCCGCAGTACGTGCGCCGGGAAGAAGTGCCGCAGGACGTGATCGAGCGGGAACGCGAGATCTTGCGCGCGCAGACGCTGAACGAGGGCAAGCCCGAGAATGTCGTTGACAAGATCGTCGAAGGTCGCTTGGAGAAGTTCTTCAAGGAGAACTGCCTGCTCGAACAGCCTTTCGTCAAGGATCCCGACAAGACGGTCGATACGCTGGTCAAGGAGAAGATCGCGACCATCGGCGAAAACATCTCCATCCGCCGCTTTGCCCGGTTTGTGGTCGGGGAAGGGATTGAGCGGCAGGAGAGCAATTTCGTCGAAGAGGTTATGTCGCAGGTTCGCCTGTAACGAGGCTGGTGCATGGAGGGGGACACCATGGCGTGTTCCCTTTCATGCCATTATGGCCTCCGATTCTCGCGCAATGGAGGGGCCCGTGTGATTCCAAAATACCGCCGCATCGTTTTGAAGTTGAGCGGAGAGGCACTGGCGGGACAGCATGGCTTCGGGATCGATCCGGCTGTGATACGCGACATTGCCCGGCAGATCGCCGATGTGGCGAAACTCGATGTGCAGGTGGCCATCGTGGTCGGGGCAGGCAACATATGGCGAGGTGCCACAGGAAGTCAGATGGGCATGGACCGGGCTACGGCGGACTACATGGGGATGCTGGCCACCGTGATGAACGCGCTGGCCTTGCAGGACGCGCTCGAAAAGTTGGGTGTGGCGACCCGGGTGCAGAGTTCCATCCACATGTCGGAGGTCGCGGAGCCTTACATCCGCCGCAGGGCCATTCGTCATCTGGAGAAGGGCCGCGTCGTGATCTTCGCGGGGGGCACGGGCAATCCGTTCTTCTCCACCGATACGACAGCCGCGCTGCGGGCGGCCGAGATCGAGGCGGAAGTCATCTTGATGGCGAAAAACGGCGTGGACGGGGTCTATACGGCAGATCCCCAAAAGGATCCGACGGCCACCAAGTACGCGGAGCTCGACTTTATGGAGGTTCTGAAACAAGGCCTCGGCGTCATGGACTCCACGGCGGCCAGCCTGTGTAAGGATAATGACATTCCCATCCTCGTGTTCAATATCAACGAGGACGGCAACATCCTCCGCGCGGTCATGGGTGAGAAAATCGGCACCTTGGTGGGAAAGGGTGATGCGCATGCATGAAGAATTGATTCAAAATCTCCAGGAGCGGATGGACAAGGCGGTTCAGGCGCTGCGCCGCGAGTTTGCGACGGTCCGGGCGGGCCGTGCCGCGCCCTCCATGCTCGATCACGTCATGGTGGAGTATTATGGGACGCAGATGCCGGTGAACCAGGTGGCGAGCGTCACCTCCCCAGAACCCAGGCTTCTCGTCATTTCGCCTTGGGATAAGTCCATGCTGTCGGAGATCGAAAAGGCCATTCAGAAGTCGGACCTGGGTTTGAACCCCGCGAACGACGGCAGCGTCATTCGATTGACCATACCTGCGCTCACGGAACAGAGGCGTCAAGAACTCGTGAAACAGGTTCGGAAAATGGCGGAAGAGGCCCGTGTCGCCATCCGAAACATCCGCCGCGACGGCAACGAGGAGATCAAGAAGCTGGAGAAGGCGGGCGAAATCTCCGAAGACGATGTGCGGCGGCTGATGGATCGGGTGCAACAGTTGACCGACAAGGCCATTGCACAGGTGGACCGCCTGTTGGAAGATAAGGAGAAGGACGTGACGCAGGTCTGAGTTCCAAGGTAGCTGGATTAAGGGGGATGCCAGCCTTGTTCAAGGGTTTTGGGCGTTCACAGCGAGCCAGTGCGGCGGCGGTCGAGCAGCCAGCGCTCGACGTGAAGCCCCGGCATATCGGTCTGATTATGGACGGAAATGGCCGCTGGGCGCAAAAACGCGGTCTTCCCCGAATTGCGGGTCACCACGCAGGCATGTTGGCCATGAAGGAGGTCATCCGCGCGTGTGACGATTTCGGCATCGAATGCGTCACGCTGTACGCTTTTTCGACGGAGAATTGGAAGCGGCCGGCGGCCGAGGTCGACTACCTCATGCGGCTGCCGGAGCAGTTCTTTCGCAGTGAAATTGACGAGTTGGTGCGTCGCAATGTGCGCGTGCGGTTCATTGGTGACACGGAGCGGTTGCCTGCGCACACACAGGACACCGTGCGCCGTGCCATGCAGCGCACGCAGCACAACAGCGGCATGATCGTGAATTTCGCCCTCAACTACGGTGGGCGCATGGAGATTGTCGCGGCGATGGAACGGTACGCCCGCGAGGTCGTGGAGGGCAGGGCGACGGTCGGCCAGCTCACGGAGGCCACCTGCGACCGCTACCTCGACACGGCCGGCCTTCCACCGCTCGATCTCGTCATTCGGACGAGCGGCGAAATCCGTCTGAGCAACTTTTTGCTGTGGCAAGCGGCTTACGCCGAACTCTGGTTTACGGACGTCTTGTGGCCGGACTTTACACGCGACGATCTCTACCAAGCGATTTGCGATTACGCGAAGCGCAAGCGGAGGTTCGGCGCGATCGAGTAGGTGTCCAATACAGATGCTCAAACAGCGCGTCGTCACGGCTGTCGTCGCAGGACTCGTCGTCCTGTTTGTGTTGTTATTCGGGGGACTGACCGGTTGGCGCTGTCTCGTGTGGATCGCGACGTTGGCGGGCGTGATGGAGTTCTGCCTGATGTTTGGCCAACGCTGGTTCAGTCCGTCCGCGTGGTTTGGCGCCGTGGCCGTCACGCTCGCGGACTGGTTGCCGAGACAGGCGTTTCACCCGTTTCTTCTCTTTTTAGCCGTGGCGGTGGTATTTCTGTTGCCGGTGGTCACCCGCCGGCCGGACGACTTGCGCACGTACGCCGTGACGGCTTTCGGTGCCTTCTATTTAGCGGCCGGCGGGGCGTCGCTCATCAGCCTTCGCGGCCTGCCGGAAGGCTGGTTCTGGATCTGGCTGTTTCTTGTGGCAGCGTGGATGTGTGATACCGCGGCCTACTTCGTGGGCCGATGGGTGCAAGGCCCCAAGCTGCTTCCGGCCATCAGCCCCAAGAAGACCGTGAGCGGAGCCGTGGGGGGCATCCTCGGGGCCGTGATCGGCGCCTGGGTGTTTGGCGCCTTGGCGGATCCGCGCTACGGGGGTTGGGTGTCGGCGGCCGTCGGGTTACTGGTGGCCGTCGCGGGACAGGCGGGCGATTTGGTCGAGAGCGCCTACAAACGGGCGGCAGGTGTGAAGGATTCGGGCCGCATGCTGCCAGGGCATGGCGGCGTTTTGGACCGGATCGACAGCCTGCTTTTCGCGGCGCCGTTCGCGCTGTGGTTCATCTCCGGGGTTTTGGCTGTGGCGTCGTGAACAACCCTGGGGGAGGAGAGGGCATGAAGCGCATCGCCATTTTGGGAAGCACGGGCACCATCGGGGTCCAGGCCCTCGAGGTGCTGTCTCATCTCGATACATACGAGGTCGTCGCGCTGGCCGCCGGCCGCAATGTCGAACGCCTCGCGGAACAGGTGCGTGCGTATCGCCCGCGCCTCGTGGCCGTGGCTGATGACGAAGCGCGCCAAGCTCTTCGCGAGCGGCTGGGTGGGGAACCGGTCGAGATCGCCGTGGGCGACGAGGGGCTGGTGGCTTGCGCCGCCTATCCGTCGGACATCGTGTTGAATGCCGTCGTCGGCGCGAGGGGCATTCTGCCTGCGTTGGCCGCGGTTGGACGAGGTGCGAGGCTGGCGCTGGCCAACAAAGAATGCCTGGTGGCGGCGGGAGATCTGATTCTGCGCGCGATGCGCGACGCGGGTGGCGAGATCGTGCCGGTGGACAGCGAGCACTGCGCACTGCACCAATGTCTCCGGTCGGGCGATCCGGCCGAGGTGTTGCGGCTCGTGCTGACGGCGTCGGGCGGCCCGTTTCGCACATGGCCGAAGGAGCGCATGGCGGAGATCACCGTGCAGGATGCCTTGCGCCATCCCAACTGGAGCATGGGGCGCAAGATCACGATTGACAGCGCCACGCTGATGAACAAGGGGCTCGAGGTCATCGAGGCGCATCATTTGTTCGCCGTGCCATATGATAAGATATCTGTGCTTGTACATCCAGAGAGCATCGTGCACTCGATGGTGGAGTTCGTTGACGGATCGATGGTGGCGCAGCTGGCGACGGCCGATATGCGCCTGCCGATTCAATACGCCATCACGTATCCAGAGCGGGTCGCAGCGCCGTGGCCGCGCTTGGACTTGGCCAGTGGCCGCGCGCTTCACTTTGAGGAGCCCGATCTCGACCGGTTTCCGTGTCTCCGTCTGGCGATGGACGCGGGGCGCGCAGGCGGGATCGCGCCGTGTGTCTTAAACGCTGCGAACGAAGTGGCCGTCGACGCGTTTCTGCGCGAGAGGATCCCATTTTTGCGCATCCCCGAGGTCGTTGCGTCTGTGCTGGAGCGCATGCCCAACGAGACGCCTCATTCCGTCGACGATGTCCTGGGAGCGGATGCGGAAGCGCGGCGTCTGGCCGAACTCTATGTGGCAAAGGGCGGATGAAGAGTTGCCAATCTTAGCGCACCTCGAGTTCTATGCGGAGGCGGCGGTCGCCATCGTGCTCGTGTTTGGCGTGTGTGTGACGCTGCACGAGTTCGGTCACTTTTATGTCGCGAAACGCTGTGGCGTCGCGGTTCCGGTGTTTGCCATCGGCTTCGGCCCCAAAATCGCGTCCGTGGTGCGCGGCGGCACGGAGTATTCGCTGCGCCTGATTCCGCTTGGCGGATTTGTGCAATTGGCAGGTGAAGCTCCGCAAGAATCGTGGTTTCCCATCGGCCAATCGGTGGCCTTCGAGCTCGATGCGGATGGCGCCATCGCTGCGCTCGGCGAGCCTCGCGATCTCCCTGGCGCTCGCGTCGGCGTGGTGCGCGACGTGGATTTGACCGACGCGATGACGATGGCCCTGGAGACGGATGCCGGGCTCGAGCGCTTTCGCGTCAAAGACGGCGCTCGCGTCATGTTGAGCCGGCGATCGTCCATCCCCGTCGTGACGAAGGACCGGCAGATGATTGGGAAGCCGCTGTGGCAGCGGGCCGCCATCATTTTGGCGGGCCCCATCATGAATCTGATCCTGGCGGGCGTCCTGTTTTCCGCCGTCAACACCTACACGGGCGTGCCGACCACGACGGTCGGGCACGTCGAGCCCGGCACACCGGCCGCGCACGCTGGGCTGGTACCCGGAGACACGATTCTGTCCGTCGACGGGCGCGCCATTCACTCCTGGGCCGGCCTTGTGAACGCCGTATCGCAAGAGGGGGCGCGCAATGGCCACGTCGAGCCCCTTGTCCTCGAGGTACAGAGCCGCGAAGGCGAGCGAACCGTCGTCGTCACCCCACATCTCGTCAGCGGCCAGCCGATGATCGGCATCGACGCGGAGATTTCCCACAACCCGCTGCACACCGTTCCAGCTGGATTTTCGGCGCTCATCCGAGACATCGCCATGACGATTCAGGGATATGTCGGGCTGTTTGTCCATCATCAGTTCCAGACGCTCTCCGGGCCGGTCGGCATTGCACACGTCATCACCGAGCAGGTGCGCTTCGGCATCTGGAATGTCGTCGCCGTCACCGGTGCGCTGAGCCTCGGGCTCGGCCTGTTTAACCTGCTTCCGATCCCGGCGCTCGACGGCGGCAGGCTCCTGTTCATGGCCATCGAGCTCGTCCGCGGCCGGCGCGTCGATCCGGAAAAGGAAGGCTTCGTTCACTTCGTCGGTTTTGCCATCGTGATGCTGTTCGCCGTCGTGATCACGTATCGGGACGTGACGCACTGGTTCTAGAGGAGGCGCAGGGAGAGGATATGGCTATCACAGAACACGCCGTCCGCGAGCGCGCTCTGGCTCGGGTGCGAAGTGTGCGCGTGCGCCGGGCGGCGCGCCAGGTCCTCGTCCACCTGGCGTCGCCGTTCGGTTCGCGGGATGTCGACGCGGACGCTTGCTCCTCTTTCTATCGAGACTTCGCTGCAATTCGCGAGCTTTGCCAATCGACGTTTGATTCAGTCTGCACGTGGACTGTCCAGGTGGAGCCACCGTCCCAAGTATCGCGCGCCGAAGTGGAGAGCGCGCTTTGCGCCCTCGCCGCCGCGTTTGAAGCGCAATCCCACGTCACGGGAAAGTGGCTGTCGCAAGCCAAGATCACCGTGGCAGCGGGCGAGGAGCCGGGCCCCTTCTCTGTCTCGATCCGTGTTCCGAGCGCACCCATCGCGGTTAAGCTTCGGCAAAAGCAGGTCGCCGCTTGGCTCACATCGGAGGCGCGAAACGCGTTCGGCCTCGATGTGAAGGTCGTGATCGAAGTGGATGAGACGGCCTGTGAGGAGGTCTTGGCGGCTGGAGAGAAGCTGAAGCAGGAGGCCGAGGAGAGGGAGCGGCGCAAGCTCTCCGAGGAAGCCAAGGCGATGAAGGAGCAGTCGCAAGAGGCCGAGACGCGCGAGGAAAGCCGCGCCCAGGGTGTGGAACCGCTCACCGTGGGGCAGATGTACGACGAGCCAGCGCCGATCTCGCTCCGCGAAATCGTCGACGAAATGCGCCGCGCCACAGCGGTGGGGGAAGTGTTTGGCGTAGAGCGGCGCACGCTGGCGAGCGGCCGCACGCTCATCCAGTTTGCCATCACGGACTACACGGACTCGATCTCCGCCAAGATGTTTGTGCAGTCTGAGCGAGACTTGGAAGCCACGTCGCATTTGAAGGACGGCGCGTGGGTCAAGGTCCAAGGGCAGGTGCAGTTCGACCCGTATGCCAAGGAAATGGTCTTCATGGTTCAGGGCATGCGTCCCCATCATCCGCCGCGCCGCACGGACACGGCGGAGGTGAAGCGCGTCGAGCTTCACGCGCATTCGACCATGTCGGCGTTGGACGGCGTCGTGAGTCCGGCAGCCCTGGTCAAGCGGGCGGCGGAGTGGGGGCACGAAGCCATTGCCATCACCGATCACGGCGTCTGCCAAGCGTATCCAGAGGCGTACCAAGCCGCGAAGAAACACGGCATTCGCCTCGTGCTCGGCCTGGAGGCGTACGTGGTCGACGACGGCGGATTGCTCGTGTACCGGGAATGTGACCGGCCCTTGGACGATCAGACGGAATACGTGGTGTTCGACACGGAGACGACCGGATTGAACGCCCGCGAAGATACGTTGATTGAGATTGCGGCCGTCAAGGTGCGCGCGGGCGAGATCGCAGATACGTACGCGACGCTCATCGACCCGGAGCGCCCGCTCGATCGAAAGATTGTCGAGCTGACGGGGATCACGAACGATATGGTGGCGGGCCAGCCGAAGCTCGCGGAGGCGCTCGAAGGTTTCCGCCAATTTGCGCGCGGGGCGGTCCTCGTGGCGCATAACGCGGAGTTTGACGTGGGCTTCCTCAACCAGTGTGCAGAGCGGCTTGGCCTCGAGCCTTGGCAGGAGCCGGTCATCGATACGCTCGCGCTCGCTCGCGTGTTGTATCCCGGCGAGAAAAATTACAAGCTGAAGACGCTGACGCAGAAATTTTCGGTCGATCTCGTCAACCACCACCGGGCGCTGGCGGACAGCGAGGCGACGGCGAAGGTGTTCATCCGCATGCTCGCCGACGCGAAGGCGCGCGGGATCGCCAATCTCCTCGATTTGAATCACCTGCGCGGGCAGATCGACATCTCGCGCGTGCGCCCGTTTCACGCGACCGTCTTGGTTCGAAACCGCGACGGGCTGCGCAATCTGTATCGGCTCGTGTCCATCGCGCACACGCAGTACCTGCACCGCGTGCCTCGCATTCCGAAGAGCGCGCTCGCCCGCCATCGGGAGGGGTTGCTCATCGGCACGGCGTGTCGGCAGGGTGAGCTGATCGAGGCGTTCTTCCGCGGAAAGTCGGAGGACGAGCTGGATTCGCTGCTGGAGTTTTATGACTACCTCGAAATCCAGCCGGTGAGCCACTATGAGCCGCTCGTTCGCGAGGGCGTCGTGGCGTCTCTGGAACAAGTGCGCGAGTTGCTGCGCAAAATCGTCGAGATCGGCAAGCGGTTGAACAAGCCGGTCGTGGCGACGGGCGACGTCCACTATTTGGACGAGCACGAGGCCATCTTCCGCGAAATCTTCCTCCAATCGCAGAAACAGGACACGAAGCAGCCGCCCCTGTATTTCCGCACCACGGATGAGATGTTGGCGGAATTCGCGTTTCTGGGCGAGGAGGATGCGCGCGCCGTCGTGATCGATCATCCGCGCCAGCTCGCGGCGTTGTGCGAAGACGTGAAGCCCATCCCGGACGAGCTGCACACGCCGGTGATCGATGGGGCGGAAGACGAGATTCGGCGCCTCGCGTATGACAAGGCCAAGCGGATCTACGGAGACCCGCTGCCCGAACTCGTGGAAAAGCGGCTGGAGCGCGAGTTGAACGCCATTATTTCGCACGGCTATGCGGTCATCTACTTGATCGCGCACAAGCTCGTGACGAAGTCGCTTGCCGACGGCTACTTGGTCGGCAGCCGCGGGTCGGTCGGATCGTCGCTCGTGGCCACGATGACCGATATCACGGAGGTGAACCCGCTTCCGCCGCACTACGTGTGTCTCTCGTGCCACTATCACGAGTTTTTCGAACACGGCGAGTACGGATCGGGCTTTGACCTGCCGGATAAGGCCTGTCCGGTCTGCGGCGAGAAGCTGCACAAGGACGGGCAGGACATTCCCTTCGAGACGTTCATGGGCTTTGATGGCGACAAAGTGCCCGACATTGACCTGAACTTCTCTGGCGAATACCAGCCGCGTGCACACCGGTACACGGAGGAGTTGTTCGGCAAGGATCACGTGTTTCGCGCAGGGACCATCTCGGTGGTCGCCGAGAAGACCGCCTATGGCTATGTGCGCAAGTTCGCGGAGGAGCGGGGACTTGTCCTGCGCAACGCCGAGATGGAACGGCTGGTGCGCGGCTGTACAGGCGTCAAGCGCACCACCGGGCAGCACCCTGGCGGCCAGGTCGTGGTCCCTCACTACGTGGAAATCTACGACTTTACGCCCATCCAGTACCCGGCGGACGACGCGTCGTCGGAGACGCTGACGACGCACTTTGACTATCACTCCGGGCTTGAAAACTGTCTCTTGAAGCTCGACATCCTGGGCCACGACGATCCGACGGTCATTCGCATGTTGCAGGACTTGACCGGTGTCGACCCGAAGTCGATCCCGCTCGACGATCCAGAGGTGCTGGAACTGTTCCGCAGCACCAAGCCGCTCGGCGTCTCGCCGGAGGAGATCCGTTCGACCACAGGCACCTACGCCATTCCGGAATTCGGAACGCGGTTTGTTCGGCAGATGCTTGAAGACACCCGGCCGACCACGTTTTCGGAGCTGGTCCGGATCTCTGGGTTGTCCCACGGCACCGACGTGTGGCTGAACAACGCGCAGACGCTCATTCGTGAACAGGTCGCAACCCTGTCCGAAGTCATCTGCGCCCGGGACGACATCATGTTGTACTTGATTCAGAAGGGGCTCGATCCGGCGCGCGCCTTTAAAATCATGGAGGGCATCCGCAAAGGCAAGGGCGTGAAGCCGGAGGATGAGGCGTACATGCGGGAGCACGGTGTTCCGGATTGGTACATCGAGTCCGGGAAGAAGATCAAGTACATGTTCCCCAAGGCCCATGCGGCGGCGTACGTGCTGATGGCGGTCCGCATCGCGTGGTTCAAGGTCCACCGGCCGCTCGCGTTTTACGCCACGTACTTCACCGTCCGTGCCGATGACTTCGACGTGGCGGTCATGACCGCCGGGCGCGATGCCATCCTGAAAAAAATAGAGGATATCGAGTCCAAGGGAAATGCGGCTTCTGCGAAGGAAAAGAGCTTCTTGACGGTGCTCGAAGTGGCGCTCGAGATGGTGGCTCGGGGCTATCGTTTCCTGCCTGTCGATTTGTACAAGTCGCATGCGACCCACTTCTTGATCGACGAAGAGGCCCAGGGGCTCCGGCCCCCCTTCGCTTCCATCCAAGGCATCGGAGAGACTGCGGCGCGCAATCTGTACGAAGCGGCGCAGCAGGGTGAGTTTCTGTCGCTGGAAGACCTGCAGTCTCGGGCGCGGGCGTCGAGAGCCGTGATCGACCTCCTGATGGAGCTCGGGTGCCTCGACGGGTTGCCCGAAACGAACCAACTTTCCTTGTTCTGAAGGGGGATGGGCTTGTGGCCATGTTGAAGCTGGAACACACGGGCATCATGGTATCCAACCTTGAGCGATCCATTTCGTTCTACACGGACGTGTTGGGCATGCAACTGGTCGGCACATTGGAGCACAACACGCCGGGACTGAAGCTCGCGTTCCTGTCGTATCCGGGCCAAAATGCCCAGATTGAGCTCATTGAGGGCTATGCGGATCGGCTGCCGGACGAGGGTCAGGTGCATCACGTGGCCATCACCGTCGACGACATCGAGCAGGAGGCCGCCCGGCTGCGGGAGCTCGGCGTGCGCTTCTTGGATGAGGGCATCACGACACTTCGCAACGGCGCCCGCTATATCTTCTTCGCGGGGCCGGACGGCGAGCGGCTGGAGCTGTTTCAGCCTGCAGGCGCCTAACCTGGGAAAGGTGTGATGGTGTGAGCGCGTGGGAGCTGATGTATCTCGGCCCAGAGGGCACGCACAGCCATGAGGCGGCGGAATGCATGGCGTCAGGCTTTTTTCGCGGTGCCTCGGTGCAACATACGGCCTGCCAGAGCTTCGATGACATTTTTGGCGTGCCGCGGGCGCCGCGGCGGCTCGCCTGCGTTCCCATCGAAAACAGCATTCAGGGGTCCGTTTGGCAGGTCTGGGATGCGCTCACGCGCGAACACGCCGGGCCTGCGCCTCGCCAAATTCTTGCGGCGGTGACCCTCCCGATTCACCAACACGTCATCTTTCGGCCCGAGGTCGATCTCGACCAAATCGACCAGGTGGTCTCTCATCCCCAGGCGCTCGCGCAGTGCAAGGAGCACATCCGCGCGCGGTTTCCCGGCGCCCGGCAGGTGGCGGTCTCCAGCACGGCGGAGGCCGTGCGCCAGGTGGCGACGGGCGAGCGCGACCGAGCTGTGGCCATTGGCGGTCGGCGAGCCGCTGCGCTGTACGGTCTGTCCGTGTGGCCCGAGCCGTTCGAAGATCGCCCGGGCAACGTGACGCGGTTTGCCCTCGTGGGCACACCTGGCGACCTGCCTGCCGAGCCGAACTGGCGCCTGACCGATTGGACCGCGTCCTTGTGCTTGCGCGGCGTGCCCCACCGGCCGGGTGGGCTGGCCCTCGCGCTCCACACGTTCGCTGCGGCCAACCTCAACCTCACGCGGCTCGAGTCGCGTCCGGTGGGCGATACGCTTGGCCATTACGTCTATTACTTGGACGCCTCCGTGCGGACGTACGACGATCGCGGCGCGAGCGTGCTGTCCGTGGTGCAGGATCTGTTGGCGCTCCAGGGCGTCGACATCCTGACGCTTGGAGTCTACCCGGTGTACAGCCCAGGAGAATGAGCGCGGCGCCAGGTTATGCCTGGCGCCGCTTCATCTTTTCCCGCTCGCTCTTGTTGAGGACTTTCTTCCGCAGCCGGATGGACTGTGGCGTGACCTCGCACAGTTCGTCGTCGTCGATGTAGGTGATGGCCTCTTCCAGAGACAGAAGTCTGGGAGCCTTCAGCTTCACCGTTTCCTCCTTCGTGGAAGAGCGGATGTTGGTCTGGTGTTTTTCCTTGGTGACATTCACCACAAGGTCGTTGTCGCGATTGTGTTCGCCGACGATCATGCCCTCGTAGACCGGCGTGCCTGGCGTGATGAACAGGACCCCACGGTCCTCGAGATTGCTGATGGCGTAGGCCGTGGCGATGCCCGTCTCGCTCGCCACGAGCACGCCCTGGCGCCGCGCCTGAATGGTGCCCCGCCACGGGGCGTACGTCTGGAAGCGGTGATGCATGATCCCGTATCCCCGGGTCATGGTAAGGAAGAGCGAGCGAAATCCAATGAGACCGCGCGTCGGAATCTGAAAGACCAGCCGGACCATCCCGCCTTGGCCCAACGGGTTCATGGCGACGAGCTCGCCCTTCCTGAGCCCGACTTCGGCGATGACGCTTCCCGCCGTGTCTTCGGGGACATCGGCCGTGAGCTCCTCCAGCGGCTCGAGCCGTTCACCGTCTTCCTCGCGCACGATCACGCGCGGGCGGGAGACGGAGAGCTCGTAGCCCTCGCGCCGCAAGGTCTCAATCAAGATGGACAGGTGAAGTTCGCCGCGGCTCTTGACGAGAAACGCGTCTCGGTCGTCCGTGTCTTCCACCTGCAAGCTGACGTCCGATTCCATCGCCAGGTATAGGCGATCCCGCAGTTTCCGGCTCGTGACGTGCGGGCCTTCGCGCCCGGCGAACGGGCTGTCGTTCACGTGGAACGTCATCTCGAGCGTCGGCTGGTCAATCTGGATGACCGGCAGCGCCTCGGGCATGGCCGGCGACGCGAGCGTATCGCCGACGGTGATGTCCGGAATGCCCGCGATGGCCACAATGTCGCCTGCCGATGCGGACTCCACCTCCATGCGCCTCAGACCCTGGTAGACAAACAGCTTCTGGACGCGGCTTTCCACAGGGGATTCCGACGCGGAGAGGCGCACCACGCTCTGACCTTGGCGAACTTCGCCTCGGTGAACGCGGCCAATGCCGATCCGCCCGAGGTATTCGTCGTAGTCGATGATCGTGGCCTGCCACTGAAAAGGCCCCTCCGCGTCCACGCGCGGGCTCGGGATGTGGGCCACAATGGCGTCGAACAAGGGGCGCAGGTCGTTGCCGAGATCGCCCGGGTCGGTCGAGGCGCGGCCTTCGAGCGCCGACGCGTAGAGGACCGGGAAGTCGAGTTGCTCCTCGGACGCGCCAAGGTCGATGAACAAATCGAGGACTTCGTCGATCACGTCCGCGGGCCGGGCGTTCGGGCGGTCCATCTTATTGATGACCACGATGGGCACCAGGTCTGCGCTGAGCGCTTTATCTAGGACGAAGCGCGTCTGCGGCATCACGCCCTCGAACGCGTCGACGACGAGCAGAATGCCGTCGACCATGCGCAGAATGCGCTCGACTTCGCCGCCGAAGTCGGCGTGGCCCGGCGTGTCGACGATGTTCACCCGGTACGACTCGTACGGGATGGCGGTCGCCTTGGCGAGAATGGTGATGCCTCGCTCGCGCTCGAGATCGTTGTAGTCAAGCGCCCGCTCGGCGATTTGCTGATTTTCGCGGAACAGGCCGGATTGGCGCAGCATCTGATCGACGAGGCTGGTCTTGCCGTGATCGACATGGGCGACGATCGCGACGTTACGCAATCGATCGGGAGTCATGGTACGCATGAGGTCCTCCTTTGGGCAGTTGCGGTAATCACGATAGCATGTCGCCTTGCGCAAGACAACGAGGACGACCGTCGCGCCAGAGGAAAAAGCGGGGACGTAAAGCGCCGCATATCACGTTGCGAAATGGTGCAGGCAGTGATATACTGGGTCCGTCAGGCTTCGTATACCGTGTGCGGACAAGAGTGGGGCCCCCCCACTCTTTGATTTATGCTCGGCACTTTTTGGCGTACGCGAGGCGAGGATAGGAGACACAAGCGGCATGTGGGAGGATGACGCGTGACGAGAGATCGCGTGACCGAGATCGTTGAACGCTTGGTGCAACCCATTGTGGAGCGGGAAGCGGTCGAACTGGTGGACATCGAGTACACGAAGGAAGGGAAGAATTGGTACCTGCGTGTGTACATCGACAAACCGGGGGGCGTGGACATCGACGACTGCAGCCGCGTGAGCGAACAGCTATCGGAGGAGCTCGACCGCGTGGACCCGATTCCCAACGCGTACTTCCTCGAGGTGTCTTCTCCCGGCGCGGAGCGGCCTCTGAAGAGGCCGGCGGATTTCGAGCGCGCCGTGGGCCGTTTCGTGCACGTGTCGCTGTACGAGCCGCTGGAGGGAGCCAAGACGCACGAAGGGACGCTCGTCTCTTACGACGGGGAACGGTTGATCCTCGAGATCAAGCGCCGCTCAAAGACCGTCACGCTGGCGGTGCCCATGGAGAAGGTTGCGCACGCGCGGCTGGCTCTAGAGTGGTGACCCGAACGCGCCTGAGATTTCGCGATGGGGAGGTTCCCTGGTCATGAATGTGGATTTTTTGGAAGCGCTGGACCAACTGGCGCGCGAAAAGGGTATCGACAAAGAAGTGTTGTTGGAGGCCATTGAGGCGGCCCTCATCGCGAGCTACCGCCGCAATTTTCACTCGGCCGCCAATGTGCGCGTCGAAGTCAAGCGGGATTCGGGTGAGGTGCACGTGTACGCGCGGAAGACCGTCGTCGAGGAGCCGAAGGACACGCGCCTCGAGATCTCGCTCGACGCGGCGCGGGACATCAACCCAAGCTACCAAATCGGCGATGTCGTCGAAATTGAAGTCACGCCGCGCGATTTCGGGCGGATCGCCGCACAGGCGGCCAAGCAGGTCGTCATGCAGCGCGTGAAGGAAGCTGAGCGATCCGTCATTTACAGCAAGTTTGCCGACCGGGAGGAAGAGGTCGTCAGCGGCATGATCAGCCGCCTCGAACCGCGCGTCGCCTACGTCGACCTGGGGGACACGGAGGCCATCTTACCCCAGTCGGAGCAGATGGCGTCCGACAAACTCCAGGTGGGCAAAAGGCTGAAGGTGTTCATCGCGCGCGTCGAGCGCACGTCGAAGGGGCCGCAAATCGTGGTCTCGCGCACGCATCCCGGTCTGTTGCGCCGCCTGTTCGAGCTCGAGGTGCCCGAGATTTACGAGGGGATTGTCGAAATTAAGGCCGTGGCGCGCGAGGCGGGATCGCGCTCCAAAATTGCCGTCCATTCGCGCAACCCGGAGGTGGATCCCATCGGAGCGTGCGTGGGCGCCCGCGGGTCGCGCGTACAGGCGATCGTCAACGAGTTAAACGGGGAAAAGGTCGACATCGTGGAGTGGAGCGAGGATCCGGCGACGTTCGTGGCGAACGCGTTGTCTCCGGCCAAGGTCATTGACGTGCACATTTACGAGGACGAGCGCGTGGCGCGCACCGTTGTGCCAGATTACCAGCTGTCCCTGGCGATTGGGAAGGAGGGACAGAACGCCCGTCTTGCTGCGCGCTTGACGGGATGGAAAATCGACATCAAGAGCGAGACGCAGATGGCCTCCCATTCGCTCCTCGCTGAGCTCGAGGACACAAACGAGGAGGAACCCGAGTTTGCCACGCTGTCTGACGACTGGCTAAACGAACCCTGAGTTGGGAGGGCGCCGCATGCAGCGGGTAAGGAGGGTGCCGCTTCGCAAGTGCGTGGGCTGCCAGGAGATGAAGCCGAAGGCGGAGCTCACGCGCGTCGTCCGGACCCCAGATGGCGATATCGTGCTCGACCCGACCGGAAAGCGAAACGGGCGCGGCGCGTATCTGTGTCCCACCGAGGCGTGCCTCCAAATCGCGGTCAAGCGCAAGGCGCTCGAGCGCGCGCTGAAGACCGCGATTCCGCAGGAGATTCACGAATCTCTTCGCCGGCAGCTGGTGGGAGATGATCATGCGGACTGACAGGGAGACCATCTTGGGATTACTCGGTTTGGCGCGCCGCGCAGGGGTCGTGATCGACGGCCAAAAGCGCGTGTTGGACGCCGTGAGGACGCGGCGGGCCCATTTGGTGATGATCGCGGAGGACGCGGGAGACAATGGCCGAAAGAAACTGACGGACAAAGCGGCGTCGTACGGCATTCAAGTGGTTGCTTTCGGGACCAAAGCGGAGATCGGTCGAGCCATTGGACGGGATACGTCCGGTGCCGTTGCCGTCGTGGAGCCTGGATTTGCGCGCGAGATTGTGGCGCGGCTTGGGGAATTCCACGGAGGTGGAGCGTTTGACGAAATTGAGAGTGTACGAGTACGCAAAACAGATGAACATGTCGAGCAAGGAGATTGTGACGATTCTCAATCGGCTCGGCGTGCCCGTCGCGAATCACATGAGCGTGATGGACAATGAGATGATTCAAAAGGTGGAACAGTTCTTCGAAGACGTGAAGCGACGTGCGGCGGAAAGGCGTGCTCAGGAGATGGAGAAGGAATTGCGCGAGCGCCAGCAGAAGGCGAAGGCCGAGGCTCAGCCCGACGAGGCGCCGAGCCGGGCGCAGGGGGCACCGCAGAACGGTCGCGAGGCCGGGCGCGAGCCGGGGCGGGATCGTCATGCCCAAGGCCACAGGGACGTGCAGCACGCGAGTGCTCAGGCCCATGCGCCGCGGCGCGATCGCGATGCAAACCGAGATGCGAGCCGGGATCGCGGGGAGAGCCGCGATCGGAATGGCGCGCAAGGGCGCGGGCGCGATCGGCGCGAGGGCACGCCGGGGGGAACGCCGGGCGGCGCGTGGGAGCAGAGGCCGCGATCGGACCGGCCGGCGGGCCCGCGGAACGGCAACGGCGGCCATGGGCGCAGTGGGGCGCCGGGCCAGGGCGACAGAAGCCGCGACCGGAACGGGTACGCGGGCCGGCCGCAGGGCCAGCAGGGACACGGGGATCGCAGCGGGCGTCCGCGCGATGGCCAGCGGCCTGCGTCCGGCGGTGGAGGCGGCCAGCGTTTTCCGCGCACCCCGCGTCCGCCGCAGGTGGTGGCGGCGCAAGCGGCTCAGCAGAAACCTGTGGCGCCGGGCGCGCAGCGCAAGGAAAAGGAGCGCAAGGATCGCGAAGGCTATCAGCGGCACGAGGAGTTCAACGAGACGAAACTGCAGCGCGCCCAAAAGCGCCGCGGGGGAAAGCAGGAAAAGCCGCTGCCGACCGAGGTGACGGTCGAGGGGCCGATGACGGTGGGCGACTTCGCGAAGCTCCTGCAGCGTGAGCCGGCGGAGATCATCAAGCGCCTGCTCATGCTCGGCGTGATGGCCACCATCAACCAGGACATCGACACGGACACGATGGAACTCATCGGCTCGGACCTCGGCGTGACGGTGCACGTCAAGGAGCCGGTGGACGAGGAGGCGCTCGAGCTTCTCGTCGAGCCTGACGATCCGTCCGAGCTCGTGCCGCGGCCGCCTGTGGTGACCATCATGGGCCACGTCGATCACGGCAAGACGACGCTGCTCGACGCGTTGCGCGAAAGCCGCGTGGCGGCCGGCGAGGCGGGGGGCATCACCCAGCACATCGGCGCGTACCAGGTCGAGCTCGGCGGCCGGCTGATCACCTTCCTCGACACGCCCGGGCATGAGGCGTTCACGACGATGCGCGCGCGCGGCGCTCAGGTGACCGACGTGACGATTCTCGTGGTGGCCGCCGACGACGGCGTGATGCCGCAGACGGTGGAAGCCATCAATCACGCCAAGGCCGCGAATGTGCCGATCATCGTGGCCATCAATAAGATCGACAAGCCCGACGCGAATCCGGACCGCGTGAAACAGGAACTCGTGCAGCACGGCCTCGTCCCCGAGGAGTGGGGCGGCGACACGGTGTTCGTCGAGATCTCCGCGCTCAAGCGCCTGAATCTCGACACGCTGCTCGAAATGGTCCTGCTCGTCGCCGACATGCAGGACCTCAAGGCCAATCCGAACGCGCGCCCGCGCGGCACGGTGATTGAGGCGAAGCTCGATCGCGGCCGCGGCCCGGTGGCCACCGTTTTGGTGCAGAATGGCACGCTCAAGGTGGGCGACATCGTGATTGCGGGCACGACGTACGGCCGCGTGCGGGCCATGGTGAACGAAAGCGGGCGCCGACTGAAGACGGCACCTCCGTCGACGCCGGTCGAAATTCAGGGCCTCAACGGCGTGCCACAGGCTGGCGACCTGTTTGTGGTCTATGATGATGAGAAGAGCGCCCGGGCGGTGGTCGAGCGGCGACTGGAGCGCGAACGGCAGCAGATGCAGGCGACGGCGCGCGTGACGCTTGACGATTTGTACCGTCAGATCAAGGAGGGCAACGTCGCCGAGCTCAACGTCATTGTGAAGGCGGACGTGCAGGGGTCCGTCGAGGCGCTCGTCCAATCCATCGAGAAAATCAACGTCGAGGGCGTGCGCGTCCGCGTGATCCACAAAGGCGTGGGTGCCATCACGGAGTCCGATGTGCAGCTCGCCTCGGCCTCCAACGCCATCATCATCGGCTTCCACGTGCGCCCGGACGTCAACGCGCGGCGTGTGGCTGAACAGCAGAAGATCGACATCCGGCTGTACCGCGTGATTTACGACGCCATCGCCGAGCTCGAGTCGGCCATGAAGGGCATGCTCGCGCCGGAGTACAAGGAGGTCGTCGTCGGGCACGCCGAGGTGCGCGAGACGTTCAACATCTCGAAGGTCGGCACGGTTGCGGGATGCTACGTGACGGACGGCCGGATCCCCCGCGACGCGGAGGTGCGCGTGGTGCGCGACGGGATCGTCATCTACGAGGGCAAGCTTTCGTCGCTGCGCCGGTTCAAGGATGACGTGCGCGAAGTGGCGGCAGGCTACGAGTGCGGCATGACCATCGAGAAGTTCAACGACATCAAGGTCGGCGACGTGATCGAAGCGTTCACGATGGAGCAGGTCGCGCGGGTATGACACCGTACGCCGTGGAGGTGCGTGAACGTTGACGCGGATTCGGGCGCAGAAAGTGGCCGAACAAGTAAAAAAAGAGCTCGCGGATCTCCTTCAGCACGAGCTGAAGGACCCGCGCATCGGGTTCGTGACGATTACGCGGGTGGAGGTCTCGGGAGACCTGCAGCACGCGAAGATCTTCGTGAGCGTGTATGGCTCTGACGACGACAAGGAAGCCACGCTCGCCGTCCTGACGAGGGCCGCTGGATTTATTCGCGGCGAGATCGCGCGCAGGCTGCACATGCGGATGGCGCCGGAGCTCGTCTTTCGGCTGGACGATTCGGGCGAGTACAGCGAGCGCATTGAACAGGTGCTCAAGTCGCTAAAAGATCACGAGGCGAACGACTGAGGGGCCGAGGGGAGTCGGGGAATGACGAGTTGGCAGCCCGAGCCGCGCGACGGGGAAGCCATTGCGCGCGCCGCGCAGGCGCTCCTGAGCCGCGATGATTGGTTGATTGTGACGCACGAGCGACCGGACGGCGATGCGCTGGGCAGCGCCCTCGCAGTGGCCCACATGTTGGAGGCGCTCGGCAAGCGATACGCGATGGCAGCAGGGGAGCCGCTGCCGCCGCGCTTTCGCTTCTTGCCGATGTATGCCCGCATTCAGCCGCTGGAGGCGTTTGGCGACCGCCAGTTTCAACACGTCGTCGCGGTCGACTGCGCGGACGAACAGCGGTTTGCGCCTGTGGCACAGCTCATCGCGGCGCAGCCTTTCGTGGTGAACATCGACCACCATCAAACCAATCCGCGCTACGGCCAGGTGGCCTGCGTGGACCCGCTGGCGGCGGCGACCTGTGAGGTTCTGTACCACGTGGCGCGGGCGCTCGGGGTGACGCTCTCGGTCGATCTCGCCAAGTGCTTGTACACGGGGATTCTCACGGACACGGGCGGCTTCAGCTATCCCAACACGACGCGCGAAGTGCACCAGATTGCTGCAGAACTCCTGGCGAGCGGAGTGCAGCCCTACGACATCGCGGAGCCGGCGCTTGAGGCGCGCACGCTGGAGCAGATGCGGCTGTTGCAGGTCGCGCTCCGCGACATGACCCTCGCGCCCGACGGGCGCTATGCGTTTTTGCTCGTCAGCCAGGAGATGCTTGCGTCGTGCAACGCCAGCGAGGACGACGTCGAGGGTCTCGTCGGATTCGCGCGATCCGTCGAGACGGTCGAGGTCGGCGTCTTGCTGCGGGAGCGGCCGGATGGCCTGATCAAAGCGAGCCTTCGCTCCAAGCGGCGCGTCGACGTGGCTTCTATCGCGCAGCAGTTCGGGGGCGGCGGGCACGCGCGCGCGGCGGGTTGCGTGCTCGAGGGCACCCTCGAGGAGGCGAAACGGGCGGTCGAAGCGGCCGTGATCGCCGCGTTAAAGGAAGTGGACGAAGCGTGCAAGAGCTAGACGGCGTTCTGCTCATCGACAAGCCCGAGGGCATGACGTCGCACGACGTCGTCGATCGCGTCAGAAAGAAGCTCGGCGTGCGCCGCGTCGGGCACGCGGGCACGCTCGATCCCATGGCCACGGGCCTTTTGATGGTCTGCGTCGGCCGGGTCACCCGCTTGCTGGAGTATCTCGGGCAGGGAGACAAAATCTACAGCGGGCGCGTGGTGCTCGGCATCGGCACGGACACCGATGATGCCGAAGGCACTGTCGTCGCAGAGGCGTCCGCTGCCCATGTGAATCTCGCGGCCGTGCGGGAAGCTGCGGCTCAGCTCACGGGCGAGATCCGCCAGCGCCCACCGCAGTACTCCGCCATCCACATCGATGGCCGGCGGGCCTACGACCTCGCGCGAGAGGGCAAGAAGGTCGAGATCCCGGAGCGCACGGTTCGAGTCGAGGCGTTCACCATCGATGCGCTTTCGCACGAGGGAGATCTCGCGGTGGCCGATTTTCACGTCCGCTGCTCCAAGGGCACGTATGTCCGCGCGCTGTGCCGCGATCTCGGGGCGCTTCTCGGCGTCCCTGCCCACATGCGTTCCCTCCGCCGGCTTGGCATCGGCCGTGCGCGCATCGAAGACGCCATCCCGCTCTCCGATTGGCTCGCGTCGGACTCGCCAGCCGCGCATCTGCGCGATCCGCTCTTGTACCTCGAGGGCCTGCCCATGTGGCACCCTCCCCGAGAGGCCATGGAGCGCCTCGCGAATGGCCAGAAGGTGGAGGTGCCCGAGGCCGACGCGCTCGCCGCTGCCCCCGGGGACGTGGTCCTCGTCGTCTACGCCGGCGCCGTGGCTGCCGTGGGCGAGATCGTCGAGGGACCCCGCACCGCCGTTCGGCCGAAGAAGGTGTTTTGGAAGAGGGGATAGTTCGGTGGAACTGATTGTCATCGAGGATCGGGCACCTGCGTCGTCTGCGCCCCAGGTCTTGGCCATCGGCAAGTTCGACGGCGTGCACCTGGGCCATCGGGCGATTCTCAACGCCGCGCGGCAGCTCACGGACGGCGCCGAGCGGTTGGCCGTGATGAGTTTCGAGCCCCACCCGACCTACGTGCTGACCGGCAACGCGGAGTACACCCGGTGGTTGACGCCTCGCGCCGAGCGCGTGCGGCTGTTCACCGAGCTGGGCGTCGATGCGTTCTACGTCGCCCAGTTCACCCGAGCGTTTCAACAGCTGGAGCCTGAGGCTTTCGTGGACGCGTATCTCGTGCCGCTTCAGGTTCAGCACGTGGTCGTCGGGCGCGACTTTCGTTTTGGGCGAGGCGGCCGCGGAAACGTCGATGTCCTGCGCGATCTCGGCCGCGATCGCGGCTTCGACGTGGGAGTGGTGGATCCCGTCGAGGAGCATGGGCACAAAATCTCCAGCTCGCGCATTCGCGAACACCTGCGCGAGGGCCGCGTCGAAGCGGCTCAGGCGCTCCTCGGCAGGCCGTATGCCATCCTGGGCGAGGTCGTCCACGGCGACAAGCGCGGCCGCACGATTGGCTTTCCCACGGCCAATTTGGGAGGCATCGACGACTACGTTCTTCCGAAGAGCGGCGTCTACGCCGTGTTCGTGGAGATCGAGGGGGAGCGCGAGGGGGCTTTCGCGCATGCCTTCGGCGTTCTCAATGCCGGATACCGGCCGACCGTCGACGGAGCGGCCTTCCAGCTCGAGGTGCACGTCCTCGACTTCGACGGCGACCTTTATGGCCAAAGGCTGCGGGTCTCGTTCCTGCGGCGCATCCGAGACGAGATGAAGTTTGACGGCCTCGAAGCGCTCAAAGCGCAAATTGCGCGCGATTGTGAGTTCGCGCGGGCCGTGTTTGGCCTGTCGAGCGACTCCGCCATCCCGTCGCAAGGTCCCGCCTGAGCGGGAGACATGCCTCCCGCGCCCTTCGGCCCGCGGGCCAGGAACCAGGCCAATCGACTGGCGTTTGAGTGGACGGTATGGTATAGTGTTGAACGTGTGCGCAACACGATGAACTGCACCGCGGATCAGGAACCTCCGGCCTGTTCTTCGATGCAGGGATTTTACGCTTAAGGAGGATTCTCATGCTCGAAGCGGACAAGAAGAAGGAAATCATTGAGAAGTATCGTTTGCACGATCTCGACACCGGATCCCCGGAAGTTCAAATTGCGCTCTTGACCGAACGCATTAACTCGCTCACGGAGCACTTCCGCGTTCACAAAAAGGACCACCACTCGCGCCGCGGACTGTACAAGCTGATTGGTCGCCGCCGCAATTTGTTGAACTACCTGCGCGAGAAGGACATCAACCGTTACCGGCAGTTGATTGAATCGCTGGGATTGCGCCACTGAAACGAGGCGGGCTTCGGCCCGCTTCTTTTGCATGTTTGGCGCAAGCCCCGTTTGTACATAGCATGGCGCGCGGCGGTTCGCCGCATGAAAGGGTAGGAGGTTGGAGACGCATGGTGGTTCGCCATGAATTTGAGTTGGCGGGCCGACGTTTTGTGCTGGAGACCGGGAAACTGGCCCGGCAAGCGACGGCTGCGGTCCACGTTCAATACGGAGAAACCGTGGTGCTGGCCACGGTCACAGCTTCGAAAGAGCCGAAGGAACTCGACTTTTTTCCGCTGACCGTGAACTACGAGGAACGGCTTTACGCGGTCGGAAAAATTCCCGGGGGCTTCATCAAACGCGAGGGCCGGCCGAGCGAGCACGCGATTCTTGCGTCCCGCTTGATCGATCGCCCCATTCGGCCGCTCTTCCCGGAAGGGTTCCGCAATGACGTGCAGATCGTCGATCTCGTGCTGTCCGTGGATCAGGACTGCGCTCCGGAAATCGCCGCGATGATCGGCACGTCTGCCTCGCTCACCATCTCAGACATTCCGTTCAATGGGCCGATCGGCGGGGTCATCATCGGACTCGTCGACGGCGAGTTCGTCATCAATCCGACCGTCGAGCAGGCGGAACGGAGCGATTTGCACCTGGTGGTGGCCGGCACGAAGGACGCCATCGTGATGGTGGAGGCCGGCGCGAATCAGGTGCCCGAAGAGACCGTGCTGGAGGCCATCCTGTACGGCCACAAGGTGATTCAGACCATCTGCGACGAAATCAACGCGTTTGCCGAAAAGGTGGGCGTCCAAAAGCGCGAAGTTGAGCTGCACAAGGTCGATGCGGAACTCGAAGCGGCCGTGAGGGCGTACGCGACGGACAAGGTGAACGAGGCCGTCCGCAACCCGGATAAGCTGGCGCGCGAAGAGGCGCTCGCGAATCTGAACGCCGAGGTGCTCGAGCACTTTAAGGAGGCGTTCCCCGAAAAAGAGGCGGACATCGCCGAAGTGATGCACACCATTCTGAAAGAGCGCGTGCGCGAGGCCATCTTGCGCGAAGGGATTCGACCAGACGGCCGGCGCCTGGACGAGATTCGCCCAATTTCCTGCGAAGTGGGTCTCTTGCCCCGGACGCACGGCTCCGCCTTGTTCACGCGCGGACAGACGCAGGCGCTGTCCGTGTGCACGCTCGGCTCCATGGGCGACGAGCAGCTGCTCGACGGGCTCGAAATTGAAAAGTCGAACCGGTACATGCACCATTACAACTTCCCGCCGTTTAGCGTCGGCGAGGCCAAGCCGCTGCGCGCGCCAAGCCGGCGCGACATCGGCCACGGGGCGCTCGGCGAACGCGCGCTTGACCCGGTGATCCCGTCGCCCGAGGAGTTTCCTTACGCCATCCGCGTGGTGTCCGAGATCCTCGAGTCGAACGGATCGACGTCTCAGGCGAGCATCTGCGGAAGCACCATGGCGCTCATGGATGCAGGCGTGCCCATCAAGGCGCCCGTGGCCGGGATCGCGATGGGCCTCGTGAAGGAAGGCGATGACGTCGCGATTCTCAGCGATATTCAGGGAATCGAGGACCACTTGGGCGACATGGACTTTAAGGTCGCTGGCACGGAGCGCGGCGTGACCGCGCTGCAGATGGACATTAAAATCAGCGGCATCGACCGCACGATCCTCGAGCGAGCCCTGAAGCAGGCGCGCGAGGGGCGCATGTTCATCCTGGGGAAGATGATGGAGGCGATCTCGGCGCCGCGCGCCGATCTCTCCAAGTTCGCGCCGAGGGTCATCACGGTGAAAATTCACCCCGACAAAATCCGCGACGTCATCGGGCCCGGTGGGCGCGTGATCAACAAGATCATCGAGGAGACCGGCGTGAAAATCGACATCGAGCAGGATGGCCGCGTCTACATTCACAGCACGGATGCCGAGCAGGCCAACCGCGCCCGAGAGATGGTGGAAAACATCGTGCGCGACGTGGAGGTCGGCGCGACCTACACCGGCAAGGTGACGCGCGTGGAGAAGTACGGGGCATTCGTCGAGATCTTGCCGGGCAAAGAGGGCTTGGTGCACATCTCGCAGCTCGACGTCAACCGCGTGGCGAAAGTGGAAGACGTGTGCCAGGTCGGCGACACGCTGACGGTGAAGGTGACGGAGATCGACAACCAAGGCCGGATCAACCTGTCGCGCAAAGAGGTCCTGAAGGCGGCGCAACCGCCCACGTCCTCGGCGCCGCAGCGGCCGTCGAGGGGGCCGGGCCGCGCGCCCCACGGCGGCGGTCCTCAGGGCCCGCAGAGCGGACATCCGCGGCGCGATCACGGCCCGTCCGCGGCCCCGAAGGCACCTCCGCGCAGGACGAGCCCGTGATTGACGTGTCGCGAGCCGAGGCATCCTAATCCGCGTGATGCGGATGGAGGGATGCCCGTTGAAGATGCGGAAGACGGCTGCAGGCGCGTGCGCCCTGGCGCTGATGGGGGTCTTGGGCGGTTGGGCGGGCGCGGCCGGCACGGCGGTGAACGCGCACGCGCCGGCGGCGTCGGCGCCAAGTGTTTCGGCACATGTGTGGGAAGAAGTCAGCCGCACGTGGGGAACGCTTCCCGTCGATGCCCGCCACGACGGCGTGTGGCACAACATCCCCGGTTTGTCGGGCTTTGCGCTCGACACGGCGGCGAGCGAGCGCGAGACCGCGCGGCGCCATGACGGCGCGCTCCACCTGGTATGGCGAACCCTTCCGCCGAAGCGAAGACTCGGAGACCTTTCGCCCGACGTGATTTACCGCGGCCCCGCGCAGGAGAAGTCGGTGGCGCTGATGGTGAATGTGTCCTGGGGCGATGCGTACGTGCCCAGGATGCTTGAGGTGCTGCGCAGCGCGCACGTGAAGGCCACGTTTTTCGTGGACGGCGCGTTTGCGAAGAAGTTCCCCGATCTCGTCCGCGCGATGGCGCGAGACGGGCACGCGGTCGAGTCCCACGGCTTTGGACACCCAGACTTTCGCCGGCTGAGCGACGCGAAGCTCGCCGCCCAGCTTGACGAGACGAATCGAGTGCTCGCCGGCATCACGGGCAAGGTTCCACGGCTCATCGCGCCTCCGGCCGGATCGTATGATGCGCGCCTGGCTCCGCTGGCGCATTCGCGGCGCATGTACGCCATCCTGTGGACCGCGGATACCGTGGACTGGAAAAACCCGCCTGCGGATGTCATCGTCCAACGCGTTCAGCGCGGTGCGGAACCCGGCGCGTTGATCCTGTTGCATCCCACGGCGCCCACGGCGGAGGCCCTGCCTGATGTGATCCGCTGGCTCGAGGGGCACGGTTATCGGCTGAAAACGGTGGAGGACGTGATCGACGAACGCCCAGCGGTCACCCCTCCGACGACGCTGGCGAACGAGACGTTCCACCGCGCGTGACGGCCAAGTGTGAGCGCGGTGTGAACCGAGATGTAGGAGGCTTGGCGGTTGACCTATCGAATGACACTTCCGAACGGAATTCGCGTGGTGGGGGAGGAGATGTCCTCCATCCGCTCGGTGAGCCTTGGGATTTGGGTCGAAACCGGATCCCGCTACGAGACGCGCGACGACAACGGCATCAGTCACTTCCTTGAGCACATGTTTTTCAAAGGGACTTCGCGCCACTCCGCCAAGGAGTTGGCACACCTCTTCGACGATCTCGGCGGGCAGGTGAACGCCTTTACCGCGAAGGAGTTCACCTGCTTCTATGCGCGCGTGCTGGATGAGCACTTCGCGCATGCGCTTGAGACGCTCGCGGAGATGCTCATGGATTCGCGCTTTGCGCCGGAAGAAATGGAGAAGGAAAAGCGCGTCGTGATCGAGGAAATTCGGATGTACGAAGACACGCCGGACGAACTCGTCATGGATCTCATCGCGCGCGGGGTCTACGGCGAGCACCCGCTGGGCTACACGATCCTCGGCCGCGACGAGAACCTGCTGCGTTTTTCCCGCGAAGACCTCCTGCGCTACGTCGAACGCCACTATCGGCCGGAGCGCATGGTGATTTCGGTCGCCGGGCACGTGCCCCAGGACTTGGTCATGCGCGAGGTGGAGCGCGTCTTTGGCGCATGGGCGCGAGGCGAGGACGCCGCCCCTGCGCTCGTCCCGCCGCCGTTTCACAAGACGGTCACCACCGAAGAAAAGGACATCGAACAGGTGCACCTGTGTCTGGCGGCGCCCGGGTATCCGGCCGGATCGCGCGAGTTGTATCCGCTCCTGCTCCTCAACAACGTGCTCGGAGGTACGCAATCCTCGCGCTTGTTTCAGGAAATTCGCGAGGACCGCGGCATGGCGTATTCCGTGTACTCCTTTCACTCGGCGTATCGGGATGCGGGCATGTTCGGCATTTACGTCGGCACCTCGCCCGAGTCGGTGGAAGAGGTGCTGGGGCTCGTACAACAGGTCACGGCGCGCATGTGGCAGGAGCCGATTTCGAGCGACGAGCTCGAAAAGGCCAAGCGGCAGGTCAAGGGTGCGCTCATGCTTGGGCTGGAGAGCTCGGGAAGCCGGATGAGCCGGTTGGCGAAAAATGAGATTCTGCTTCGCCGAGATGTGCCCATCGAGGAGACCATCGCGGGCATCGAGGCCGTGACCGCCGAAGACATCCAGCGGGTGGCAGAGGACGTGCTCAGCCACGGCTTTGCGCTCGCCGCGGTCGGCCCGCTCGCCGACTTCGCGTTCGATCGCGCCGCAAAGGCGGTGTCGGTACCGTCATGACGCTTGATCGCGACATTGAGGTGAAGGTCAAAATTGTGTCGCCCCTTCTGACGGCGGATGATCTACCGGCGTATGCGACCGAGGGATCGGCGGGCATGGACCTTCGGGCGTGTCTTTCCGAGCCACTCGTCATTCAACCCGGCGAGATCGTGTCCGTGCCGACGGGCATTGCGATTCAGCTCGCCCGCCGGGACGCCGTGGCGCTCGTGTACGCCCGGAGCGGGCTTTCCGCCAAGCACGGCATAGCGCTGGCCAACGGCGTCGGCGTGATCGACAGCGACTATACGGGGGAAATCGTGGTGCCGATCCGCCACGGAGGCACGCGGGCATTTGTGTTGCAGCCGAAGGAACGCATTGCCCAGCTCGTCATCGCGCCCATTTACGTGGCGCACCTCGCGCTCGTGGACGACTTCGAGCCGACCGCTCGCGGCGCGGGCGGATTCGGATCGACCGGGCGCGTGTAAAGCGGACCAACGAAAATCGTACTTGGCGGCCCAGGCGCAGAGCGCGCCTGGGCTTTTTGTCCTCTCACCCCTCGTGGGCGCGTGTCATAAGCTATGGCGCATGCCAATCGCGAGGTGACCCCAATGCTCACAGGCAAACACCTGGTCTTCGTCGGTGGAGACAGGCGCCAGCTGGAAGTCATCGCTCAACTTACGGACAACGACGCGAGCGCGACGCTCATCGGCTTCTCGGACGTCACGCGCACCTTTGCCGACACCACGTTCGCCGAACCGAGCGAGGCCGTGTTCGCGGAGGCAGATGCGCTCGTCCTGCCCGTCGCGGGCATGGAGGACGACGGGCGCGTCGACACCGCATTTGCGCCGCAGCCCGTCGAACTCAAAGAAGCGTACTTCCAGGCCATGCGCCCCGGCACCTTCGTCTTCACCGGCATCGCGCACCGCGTGTTGACGGAATGGTGCCAGCGCTACTCCCTTCGCTTGGTGAAGCTCATGGAGCTGGACGACGTGGCCATCCTGAACTCCATTCCCACCGCGGAAGGCGCGATCGCTATCGCCATGCAGGAAACCGACATCACGCTTCACGGCGCGAAGACGGTGGTGCTCGGCTTCGGCCGCTGCGGGCAGACGCTCGCGCACAAGCTTCACGCGATGGGCGCCGTGGTGCACGTGTGCGCCTCGGACCCGCGCGATCTCGCCCGGATCCACGAGCAGTCGCTCATCCCCGTGGCGCTCAAGCACATCGAGCACGCCGTGCACGACGCGGACATCGTGTTCAACACGATCCCTGCCATGGTGCTGCCGGCCGCCGTGATCAAGCGGATGCGGCGCGAAGCCGTGATCATCGACATTGCATCGAAGCCAGGAGGCACGGACTTCCGCTACGCCGAGCGGCGGGGCATGAAGGCCATTCTGACGCCGAGCCTTCCCGGCATCGTGGCGCCGCGCACGGCAGGCCGAATCATTGCGGCGTCCATCACGCGCATGCTGGCGGAAGACGACGAAGCGGCCTACGAGGAGGAAGAGTTATGGACCTGAGCGGCAAGACGATCGGCTTTGGTGTGACAGGGAGCCATTGCACGTACGAAGAGATTTTTCCGGAAGTCAAGCGGCTTTGTGAACTCGGCGCGCGCGTCGTGCCCGTGTTTTCCCATCACGTGATGCACACCGACACGCGGTTCGGCAAGGCGGGCGAGTGGGCCCAGAAAATCGAAGAAGTCACAGGCAATCAGGCCATCACGACGATCCCGGACGCGGAGCCGCTCGGGCCGTCAAGGGCCCTGGATGCCTTTGTCATCGCGCCCTGCACGGCCAGCACGCTCAGCAGGCTCGCGAACGCCAACACCGATTCGCCCGTGCTCATGGCCGCCAAGGCCACGCTGCGCAACGGGCGGCCTGTCGTAGTTGCCATCTCGACAAACGATGGGCTAGGCTTGAGTTTGTACAACATTGCGACGCTCATGAATGCGAAGAATATCTACTTCGTGCCGTTTGGCCAAGATGCGCCGCATGTTAAAATGAACTCGCTTGTTGCGCTCATGCGGTTGATCCCTGAGACCGTCGCGGCTGCCCTCGATGGCCGCCAGCTTCAGCCCGTGCTCATCGAACGGTGGCGCGAAGACAGGCCCTGAGCGCGATTCTGGGAGAAGGAGTTTGGGGATGGAGAGAAAAGAGCGATACACAATCGCCATTCTTGGCGCGACGGGCGCCGTAGGCAGGCGCATGTTGTCGACGCTGGAACGCCGTGGCGTTCCGGTGGGGGATGTTCGGTTGCTCGCCTCGCCGCGATCGGCAGGGACGCGCGTTTCCTTTCGCGGACAGGAACTCGAGGTGGAAGCGGTCCGTCCCGAATCGTTTGACGGCGTCGATCTCGCCCTCTTTAGCGCGGGCGCGTCGGCCAGCGAGACCTGGGCACCCATCGCGGTGGAGCGCGGCGCGATTGTGATTGACAACTCGTCGGCGTTTCGCATGCACGACGACGTGCCGCTCGTCGTGCCGGAAGTGAATGCGCACGCCCTTCGACAGCACCGCGGGATCATTGCCAACCCAAACTGCTCCACCATTCAGTTGGTTGTGGTGCTCCACGCGCTGCGCGAGTTTGGCCTTGAGCATGTCACCATTTCGACGTACCAAGCGGTGAGCGGCATGGGCCAGCGCGCCATCGACGCGCTGCGGGAGGAGGTCCGGCGCACCGAGGCGGGCGAGCGCGACGTGACGACCGTGTTCCCCGTCGTGAAGCAGGACCATCACGTGCCCATGGCATTCAACGTCATTCCACAGTGCGACATCTTCCTCGAGAACGGCTACACGAAGGAAGAGATGAAGCTCGTGAACGAGTCGCGCAAAATCCTTGAACTTCCTTCGCTGCGCGTGACGCCGACCGCGGTGCGCGTGCCCGTCTTGTACGGCCACGCCGAATCGGTCGCCGTCCGGTTCCGCGAGCCCGTCGACGTCCAGCAGGTCCGTGAGCGGCTCGCGAACGCCGAGAACGTCGTCCTCGTGGACGATCTCGCCGCCTGCCTGTATCCCCATCCGCGGATGGCCGAGGACCACGGCGAGACGTTCGTCGGCCGCGTGCGCCAAGACCTGGACGATCCGCGCTCCATCCTGCTCTTCATCGTCGCCGACAACCTCCTCAAGGGCGCGGCATGGAATGCGGTGCAAATTGCCGAGAAGCTCATCGAAATGGCGGGCTAAGCGAAGGAGTCGAGCGCTGTGAAGATAGTGGTGCAGAAGTTCGGGGGTACGTCGGTCGCGACGCCGGAGACCAGGCGCGCGGCGTACCGCCATGTCGAACGCGCCCTGCATGAGGGGTACGCGGTCGTGGTGGTGGTTTCCGCCATGGGCCGCCGCGGAGATCCCTACGCGACGGATACGCTGCTCAGCCTTCTCGAAGCCGGGGAAGGAGCGGGGCACGAGCCGGATCTGCGCGATCGCGACCTTCTGATGAGTTGCGGCGAGATCATCTCCGCCGTCGTCTTTGCGCACGAGCTCCGCAGCCGAGGCCTTCGCACCCGCGTGTTCACGGGCGCGCAGGCCGGGATCGTGACGTCGGACGACTTCGGGAACGCCCGCATCCTGGATGTGCGAACCGATGCGCTCAAGGCCGCGCTCGAGGCGGGCGAAGTGGCGGTGGTCACAGGGTTTCAGGGGTGCACGGAGTCCGGGGATGTCACCACACTCGGGCGAGGCGGGAGCGACACGACGGCCACGGCGCTCGGCGTCGCCCTCGGCGCGGAAGTGGTGGATATCTTCACCGACGTCTCCGGCATCATGACGGCCGATCCGCGAATTGTCGAAGACGCGCGCCAGCTGCGCCAGGTGACGTATACTGAGATCTGCAACATGGCTTACCAAGGGGCTAAGGTCATCCATCCGCGCGCAGTAGAACTTGCCATGCAGGGCAACGTGCCCATTCGCGTGCGCAGCACGCTGTCGGATGATCCCGGCACGCTCGTGACGCAGTCGGCTGCGCCCCTCGAGCACGGACGCGTGATGGACCGCTACGTCACGGGAATTGCGCATACCGCGAATGTGACGCAGATTCGCGTGCGCGGCGAGGGCATCGGCGCGTCCTCCATTTTCCGCTTGATGGCGGAACACCACATCTCCGTGGACTTCATTTCGGTGACGCCCTCGGAGGTGGCGTTCACCGTCCCGGACGCGCTGGCAGATGCAGCCTGCCATCACCTGTCGCAACTGGGGTATCGCGTCGAGGCGCGGCCCGGGTGCGCAAAGGTCTCCGCGGTCGGTGCGGGGATGATGGGGGTTCCCGGCGTCATGGCCCGCATTGTGGACGCGCTTGCACAGGCCGGGATCGAAATTCTGCAATCTGCGGATTCGCACACGACGATCTGGGTGCTCGTGGATGGCCGTCAGATGGAGGATGCGGTTCGCGCCCTGCATCGCGCCTTTCAGCTTTCGGGAACCTGAACAGGGGAGATGCGTATGGATTTTGGAAGCCTCATCACGGCGATGGTCACGCCGTTTGATGCCACGGGTGCACTGGACGAGGGGCGCCTGCGGCGGCTCGTCGACCATCTCATTGACACGGGGACCACGGCCATCGTGGTGTGCGGAACGACGGGTGAATCCCCCACGCTCAGCCACGCGGAGAAGCTGCGCCTGTTCGATGCGACGCTCCGGGCGGTGGACGGCCGCATACCCGTCATCGCGGGCACGGGAACCAATTCGACGAAGGATTCAATTGAGTTGACGCTCGAAGCCGCGCGGCTGGGTGTGCAGGGCGTGATGCTCGTGGCGCCGTACTACAATCGCCCGTCGCAGGAAGGGCTGTACATGCACTTTGCGAGCATCGCCGAGTCGACCACCCTGCCCGTCATGCTGTACAACGTGCCCGGCCGCACGGGCGTGAACCTGCAGCCTCAGACGGCTTTGCAACTGGCGGCCATTCCGAACGTCGTGGCGCTCAAGGAGGCGAGCGGCGACTTCTCGCAGATCTTGCGCATTGCCGCGGAGAAGCCGGACGACTTTCTGTTGTACAGCGGCGACGACAAGTTCACCCTGCCGATGCTGGCCGTCGGTGCGGCGGGCGTCGTGAGTGTGGCGGGTCACGTCGTCGGCCGCCAAATCCGGACGATGATGGACCTGTTCTGGCAGGGACAGGTGGACGAAGCCGCGTATTGGAGTGGCAGGCTGTTGCCCATCTTCGAGGCGATGTTTATGGAGGCGAGCCCCGCGCCGGTCAAGGAGGCGCTTTCCATCGTCGGGATCGACGTCGGATCGGTCCGGCCGCCGCTCGTGCCGGCGTCCAAGGCGCTCAGGGAGCACTTGTACGCTCTGCTGAACGCGCTCGGGGTTGTGGAAACCAGCTCGTGATAGAGAGGAGAGACGCCCTTTTGGCAACGCGCCTCGTCCTGCGCCGCGATCGAAGGCGGCGGTTGGAACAGGGTCATCCGTGGATTTACCGCTCGGAGGTGGAGCGAGTGGACGGCTCGCTCCAGCCGGGCGATCTCGTCGACATCGTCAATCACCAGGGCGCGTTTCTGGCGCGAGGCTATGCGAATCCGGCCTCGCAAATTTTTGCGCGCGTGTTGACCTACCGACAGGACGAGCCCATCGACGTGGACTTTTTCCGCCGCCGCTTCCGCCAGGCCGCGGAGTACCGCGAGCGGTTTGCGCCGCAGGCCTTGCAGTACGGCCGCGCCGTGTACGGAGAGGCGGACTTCGTCCCAGGGCTCGTGGTGGACCGGTTCGGGGACGTCCTCGTCGCACAGGTGTTGACGGCGGGGATGGAGCGGTTGTTCGATGACGCGCTTCAGGCGCTGGTCGATGTGTACAAGCCTCGTGGCGTTCTGGCGCGGAACGACGTGCCAGTGCGCGCGCTCGAGGGTCTGCCGCTCGTGGTGCAGACCGCGTACGGGGAAGTGCCGGATGTGGTCGACGTGATCGACAACGGGCTCGCGTTTCAGGTCGATCTGCGGCAGGGACAGAAGACGGGGTACTTTTGGGATCAGACGGAGAACCGCGCGGCCATCCGCCCGCTCATGACGGGGTGGACCAAGCGGCGAGCGCTGTTCGGCGCGAGTTCGGACGGCGGCGATGGCGCGCGCGTGCTCGACTGCTTCTGCCACACCGGCGCGTTTGCGGTGCACGCCCTGCACTACGGCGCATCGCACGTGAAGGCCGTCGACATCTCCGCGGACGCGGTGGCGCTCGCACAGGCGAATGCGCGCCGAAACGGCGTCGCGGATCGGGCGGAGTTCATCGTGGCAAACGCGTTTGACTTCCTGCGGGAGGAAGACGCCAAGGGAGCGCGCTACGACGTGGTCATCCTCGATCCGCCGGCGTTTGCAAAATCGCGATCGACCATCGAGCGGGCGGCCAAAGGCTACAAGGAGATCAACCTGCGGGCCATGCGCATCCTGCGCGATGGAGGGTTTCTCGTGACGGCGAGCTGTTCGTATCACATGTCGCCCGATCGGTTCCGCGAGACGGTCCTGGACGCGGCTGTGGATGCGCACAAAGTGCTGCGCGTCGTCCGCGATGCGCGCGCAGCGAGCGATCATCCTCAGAACGCGGGAGCGCCCGAGCAACACTACTTGAAGTTTCTCATTTACGAGGTGCGCAGCCGGCGATGAGCTGGCTGCGCCGTGGCCGAGGTCTTGCGCAGCAGGGCGCCCGCGGGGTATAGTGAATCTATACAATGATTGCATAATGTTGTGCGCGCGGCGCGAAGGCGGCCGTTCACCGCGGTGTGCCTGCATGCCATGAAACCGCTTGCGCGCGATGTCGCAGGGAAGGGGATGCGTCGCACGGTGGATGTCACCCATGAGCTGAACCCGGGGCTAGAGAGCGTGCTCACGCCCGAGCGCCGAAGCGACGAGCATGATCTCATCGAGGAGACGGCGCGCTCCTTTGTCGAGCGAGACGTGCTTGTGCGCATGGACGCGCTCGAATCGGGCGACGTGGACACCTTGAAAGCGCTTTATCGCAAGGCGGGTGAATTGGGCCTGATCGGGGTCGACCTGCCGGAGGCGTATGGGGGCATGGAATTGGACCCTCTGTCGGCGCTCTTGGTGGCCGAGGCGCTCGGTGAGACGGGCGGATTTGGCGTCTCCATCAACATTCACAGCGGGGTTGCGCTCCACCCGATTTTGTATTTCGGCGATGAAGCGCAGCGCATGAAGTATCTGCCTCGTCTCGTTTCGGGCGAGGTGGTCGCGTCGTACGCGCTCACCGAGCCGGATGCCGGTTCGGATGCGTTGCACGGCAAGGCAAACGCGCGGTTGGATGCATCGCGCGGGTGTTATGTGCTCAACGGCCAGAAGCAGTGGATCTCCAATGCGCGCGTCGCCGGCGTGTATGTCGTCTTTGCCCAACTGGCCCAGCACGGCATGACCGCGTTTCTCGTCGACCGAGATTTGGAGGGTGTGTCGGTAGGCAAAGAGGAGCGAAAGGTGGGCATCCACGCGAGCCCGACGGCGTCGCTCATCTTGGACGAGGCGGCTGTGCCCAAGGCGGCGCTGCTCGGCGCAGAGGGCCAAGGGCATCGCATCGCGCTGTCGGTGCTCAACTTGGCGCGGCACAAGATGGCGCTCTACGCCTTGGGTCAATCGAGGCGGGCTTTGCGCTTGGCCGCGCGCTACGCCAAAGAGCGGCGCCAGTTTGGCGCACCTATCGCTTCGTTCGAGATGATCCGCGAGAAGCTCGGGTGGATGGCGGCGCGGTACTTTGTCGCTCGGAGTGCCGCGTATCGCACCGCAGGCGAGTTGGCGCCAGGCAAGCGACGGGCACTCGAGTGCGCGCTTCGGTCGGATCTTGACCCCGGCGAAAAGGTCAGACTCGTCGCGGCGGCGCTCTCGTCGTGTATCTCCGCGTGTTCCTTGAACAAGGTGCTGGCGACGGAGGTGCAGGGCTTCGTCATCGACGAAGCGGTGCAAATTCACGGCGGCTACGGCTATATGGAGGATTACGAAGTCGCGCGCATGTATCGCGACGCTCGAATCACGCGCATTTTTGAGGGGACGAATGAAATCAACCGCCTTGCGGTGGTGCGCGATGTGCTTCTCTCTCGTTCGCGTGAAGCAAGCGCTTGTTCAGATGTCGAGCCTGCGCTGATCACGGCGGCGGTGAACCGCCTGCCCGCGGGCCATCTGCGCACGGCGCTCGAAGCTGGGGCGCAGCTCGTTGCCACGATGAAGTCCGCGTTTGCGAGCGTCGCCGAACCAGCGCTCGCCAGGTGGGGCGCTGAGCTCGTGCACAAGCAGGCGCTGGTGCGCCGCCTGGCCGATGCCCACATGTGGATGTACGCGCTGGAGTCGGCCCTTCTGCGCATCGCCTTGGCTGGAGATGCGCGCGGGTCCGCGCGCGATCTCGGCGCCGAGCTCGCTTTGGCGAGTGCGGCCGATGCGATGCGCTTCGGGTTCGCCCCGCTCCGCGAGGCTGCGCGGCACCTCGGCGTGAAGGTCGTGGAACCCGACATGCCGGACGAGATCGGCGTGTTCGACGCCATTGCGGCGTACGTATTGGATCAGGTGAGGTGACTGACCTATGGAAAAACCAGTGATTGGGTTTCTGGGGCTCGGCAAGATGGGCTTGCCGATGAGCCTGAATCTGGTGCGCGGCGGCTATGAGGTTCACGGATTCGACGTGGTCGAACGATCCCGCGAGGCGTTTGCGCGGGAGGGCGGGCTTGTGCATGCATCCGCGCTCGAGGTCGTGCGCGCGGCGGACGTCATCTGTGCGAGCCTGCCCGGACCGACCGAAGTGACAGACGTGTTCGAAGGCATGGTGGCGCAGGAAGGTCGGGAGCATCAACTGGTCATCGACTTTAGCACCGTGTCCCCGCAGGTCAACCATCGAGTGGCCGAGGCGCTGTCGCGGAAGGGAATTGAATACCTTGGGGCGCCCGTCTCTGGCGGCGTCGAACGCGCCGTGGACGGATCGCTCACGGTGATGGTGGGTGGCCCGAAGTCGTCGTTCGAACGAGCCAAACCGCTTCTCGACCTCATTGGGCAAAACGTGTTTCACATCAGCGAAGATGTCGGCGCCGGCTCGGTCGTGAAGCTCGTCAACAACTACTTTATCGGCTACTACACGCTCGCCGTCGCGGAGGCGCTCACGCTCGCGGGCGAAATGGGCATGGACCTCGAGCAGCTCTTCTCGATCTTGAATGTGAGCTACGGACAAAGCCGAATTTACGAGCGGAACTGGAAGCTGTTCATTTCGCAAGATGCCTATGAACCGGGCTTCACCACCCGCCTCTTGATCAAGGACTTGCACCTGGCCAAGGACATGGCCGCCGCGAAGGGGCTCGATCTGCCCATGACCGATGTCCTGATTCAAATGTACGAACGCGCGGCCGAACACGGATACGCCGATCTCGACATGGCCGCCATGTATCGCTACATCCAGGACGTCAAAAACGCAAAGCGGGCGTGATCGCCCGGAAAGAGGGGAATCCAGATGCGCCGTCTCAACAACTTCGTGAACGGGACTTGGGTGGAAGCGCAAACGGAGGCCACCGCGCCCGTGTATAACCCTGCGACCGGGGAGGTCATCGCGGAGGCGCCGCTTTCGACGCACGGGGATGTGGCGCGCGCCGTGGAAGGCGCCAAGGCGGCATTCGCCGTCTGGAGCCGCGTGCCGGTCGCGAAGCGAGCCCGGGTGGTGTTTGAATTTCTCGCGAAGCTGAAGGCGGAGCGGGACGACATCGCGCGGATGATCACGACGGAACACGGAAAGAGCTTCCTGGACGCGCAGGCCGAAGTGGACCGCGGGATCGAGGGCTTGGAGCACGCGCTGTCAGCGCCCACGCTGATGATGGGGGAATCGCTCCCAGACGTGTCGGAAGGCCTGGAGCAGACGTATTACCGGTATCCGCTTGGCGTCGTCGCGAGCATCACACCGTTTAACTTTCCGGCCATGATCCCGCTGTGGGTGATGGGCTGGGCGGTCGTCACGGGCAACGCCCTCGTTTTGAAGCCTTCCGAGCAGACGCCCATGACGACGCTGCGCCTGGTCGAGATGTTTCACGAAGCGGGCCTGCCGAACGGCGTCCTCCAGGCGGTCAACGGCGGCAAAGACGCCGTCGACGCCATCCTCTCGCATCCGGAGATTGTCGCGGTCAACTTCACGGGTTCGACGAGGACTGCCGCCTATGTATACGAGACAGCCGCTCGTCATCACAAGCGCGTGCAGGCGTTTGCTGGCGCGAAGAATCACGCCATCGTCCTCGAGGACGCCATCCTAGAGCCGACCATCGACGGCATCCTGCGCGCCGCGTTCCACAACGGCGGCCAGCGCTGCATGGCCACGTCGGTCGTGGTCGCCGTCGGGTCTGTGGCCGACGAAGTCGTGGAGCGGCTCGCCGACGGCGCGCGGCGCATGAAGGTGGGTTCCGGCTTTGAGCAGGGGGTCGACGTGACGCCGCTCATCCGGAGGGAACATCGCGACAGGGTTCGCGCTTACGTCGACGAGGCGGCCATGTCGGCGCGGCTCGTCGTGGACGGCAGACCGGCTGCGGAGGAACACCCCGAGGGCTTTTACCTGGGCCCGTGTCTGCTCGACGGCGTGACACCTGACATGCGCGTCTGGCAGGAGGAGCTGTTTGGCCCGGTCCTCGCCGTGGTGCGCGCGCGCGATCTCGACGAGGCCATCGCCATCGCCAACCGGTCGCGCTACGCGAACGGGGCCATCCTCTACACGCAGAGTGGCAAGGCCGCGCAGCGTTTCCGAGACCAGATCGACGCTGGCATGGTGGGTATCAACGTGAACGTGCCCCTGCCGGTGGCATTCTTCCCGTTCGGCGGTCATAAGGACTCGTTCTACGGGGTGACGGGCGAAAACGGCAAGGAACTTGTCCAATTTTTCACTCGGAAAAAGGTCGTTTCTACGCGCTGGTTTTGAGCGAGAGTGAGGTGGCCCATGGATAGCGTCTTGTTTCGACAGACCGGCACCGTGGCGTGGCTCGTATTGAATCGCCCCAAGCAACTGAATGCGCTAAGCCTCGAGATGATCCGCCTCATCAGGCGCCATCTGGACGAGATCGCGCAAGATGCGTCGGTTCAGCTCGTTGTGTTCGTGGGCGAAGGCGATCGCGCCTTCTGCGCCGGCGGCGACATTCGCGCCCTGTACGACGCGAAGGACGAGCCGAATCTCGAGACCGCCACGGCCTTTTTCTCCGAAGAGTATGCGCTCGACGACCAGGTGACTCGCTTTCCGAAACCGGTGTTGGCTCTCTGGGACGGCGTGGTCATGGGAGGGGGCGTCGGCCTCACGTACGGTGCGGCCTGGCGGGTCGCGACGGACCGCACGCGATTTGCGATGCCAGAGACGGGCATCGGTTTTTTCCCGGACGTCGGCATGTGCCATGCCCTCAGCCGGCTGGAGGGCGGGCTCGGCGGGTATCTCGCGCTCACCGGCGAGACCGTGGGCGCCGACGTTCTCCTCGCCTCAGGCATGGCGAACGCCTGGCTTCCGAGCGGCGAGCGGGCGTCGTTCGAGGCCGAGCTTGCGGAGCGCGGCCACGAGGGGCAGGGGGCGGATGAACTCGGCCGATGGTTGGCAGAGAGGCTCGCCCCATCTTCCGGGCCGTCGGGCGATACGGCCGACTTCCTGCGGTCCGTCAGGGCCTACTTTGTGCGCGCCTCGCTCGAGGAGATTGTGCATGGCCTGCGCGAGGCGGCCGCGCGAGATCCGTTCGCAGCGAAAGCGCTCGAGGTCTTGCGCCAGCGGTCGCCGCTCTCGCTGGCGGTCACGTTTGCGGCCCTCGACCGCGCGCGGCGCGCGACGTACCGCGAAGTCCTGCAGACCGATCTCAGCTTGGCGCTTCACTTCATCCGCGATGGGGACTTTGTCGAAGGCGTCCGCGCACGGCTCGTGGATAAGGATCAACGCCCGAGATGGCGGCATGCCGATCTCGCGGACGTCACACCCGACGAGGTCGAGGCCTTTTTTCACCCCATGGCGCACGTCGCCATTCCCTTTGTCGATTGAGTTCCCGAGAGGAGCGTTGTGAGATGGAGTCATCGCCCATTGCCGCCTTCGCGCAGCTCATCGCACCGGAGACGTACAACCTCGCGAGCGCCATCCTCGATAAGGACGCGTCCAAGCGCGCACTCATCTGGCGCTCGGACAACGGCCTCAGGCGCACGCTGACCTACGGTGAGCTGCGCAGCGAATCGCTTCGCCTGGCGTCATCGCTCTACGATCTCGGCCTGCGCCAGGGCGACCGCGTGCTCGTGCTGATGCCTCGCCGCCCGGAGACGTACGCCATCTATCTCGCGATTCTCTCGCTCGGGGCCGTCGTCTTGCCAGGGTCCGAGTTGCTCATGCCGGCGGACATCGCCTACCGCCTGCGGCACGCGGAAGCGAAAGGCGTGATCGCCCACGCGTCGCTCGCGGACCGCGCAGAAGCGGCGCTCCACGACGTGCCCTCGGCCAAGCTGCGCGTGGTGGTCGAGGCGCCGCGGGAAGGCTGGCTCTCGTACGAGGATCTCGTCCGCTCCGCGCCGAACGAATGGGAGGTGACCCCGACGCGCCGGGACGATCTCGCCTTTCTCTCGTACACGTCCGGCACGACGGGCTACCCGAAAGGCGTGATGCATGTGCACGGCTGGGCCCACGCCCACTGGCACATCGCCGCCAAACGCTGGCTTGGCATCGAACCGACGGACGTGGTGTGGGCCACGGCGGGGCCTGGGTGGGCGAAGTGGATCTGGAGCCCCTTCGTCGCCACGCTCATGTCGGGGGCGACGGGGTTCCACTACGGGGGACGATTCGACGCCGAGACCTTCCTCCGCCTGATAGACGAAGAACAGGTCAACGTGCTGTGCGCCACCCCGACGGAATACCGGCTGATGGCCAAGGTGGATGGACTCGAGCGGTTCCGCCTCTCGTCGCTGCGCCAGGCCGTGAGTGCTGGAGAACCCCTGAACCGCGAGGTCATCGACACCTTCAGGCGCTATTTCCATGTCAACGTTCGCGACGGGTACGGCCAGACCGAGAACACCCTGCTCGTCGCGACCTGCGTCGACACGGAGCTGCGGCCCGGCTCGATGGGGCGGCCGACGGTCGAAGGCGCTGTCGAGATCGTCGACGAGGAGGGCAGGCCACTCGGGCCGGGTCAAGTGGGAGACATCGCCGTGCGCCGCGACTTCCCAGCGCTCTTCCGGGGCTACTACAAGGATGTCGAGCGCACCGAGGCGCAGTATCGCGGCCCGTGGTATATCACGGGCGATCGCGCCGAAAAAGACGAGGACGGCTATCTCTGGTTCAGCGGCCGGGCGGACGACATCATCATCAGCGCCGGGTACACCATTGGTCCGTTTGAGGTGGAGGACGCCTTGGTCAAGCACCCAGCGGTGCGGGAGTGCGCGGCGGTGGCGAGCCCGGACGAGGTGCGGGGCGCCATCGTCAAGGCGTTTGTCGTGCTGAAGGACGCTGAACTTCACCGGCTTGTGGCCACGGACGAAGCGCGCCGCGAGGCGCTCGTCAGCGAGTTGCAGCAACACGTGAAGCAGATCACCGCGCCGTACAAGTATCCGCGCGCCATTGAATTCGTGGAAGATCTGCCCAAGACAGCGTCAGGAAAGATTCGGCGCGTCGAGTTGCGGGAGCGCGAGTGGAAAGGCTCGCGCCCGTCGCGGCACGGCGGCCAGGGAGGTTGACACCATGTACGAAGCCGTGATCGTCGATGCCATCCGCACGCCGATTGGCCGGAGAAATGGGAGCTTGAAGGACGTGCATCCGGTCGATCTGTTGGGTCACGTGTTGAAAGCTATCGTCGAGCGGAACCAGCTTCCGCCCGAGGCGGTGGACGACGTGATCGCAGGTTGTCTGACCCAGATTGGCGACCAGTCTGTGAACATCGCGCGAAACGCGTGGCTGGCCGCGGGGCTGCCCGAGTCTGTACCTGGATGCACCATTGACAGGCAGTGCGGATCGAGCCTGCAGGCCCTGCACTTTGCCGCGCAGGGGGTGATGAGCGGGGCGTATGAGATCGCGATTGCCTGCGGCGTGGAGGCCATGTCGCGCGTGCCGATGATGAGCTCGATTGGCGTCCACGGAACCCCGATGACCGAGTCGCTGGAGGCGCGCTATCACATGCGCCAGTACAACCGGTCGTTTTTCGACCAGGCACTTGGGGCAGAGCTTTTGGCGAAGGAGTGGGGATTCACGCGGGAGGACCTCGACCGGTTCGGACTCCGCAGCCACGAGCTGGCGGCCAAGGCGAGGAGCGAGGGCAGGTTCAAGAATGAAATCGTCCCGGTCCCGCTATCTCTCGCCAAAGCCACGGGGACGTTTGCGGAAGACGAGGGTATCCGCACGGACACGTCGCTCGAGAAGATGATGGCCCTGAAACCCGCGTTCCCCGATTTGGAACTCATCACGGCGGGGAATGCGAGCCAGATATCGGACGGCGCGAGCGCGGCGCTCGTCGTCCGGCGCGAGACGGCGGAGAAGCTTGGGCTGCGGCCGCGGGCGCGGTTTGTCGCGTTCAGCGTCGTGGGTGTCAACCCGGTCACCATGCTGACGGGCCCGATCCCGGCGACGCGAAAGGTGTTGCAAAGCGCCGGTCTTCGCCTCGAGGACATCGACCTGTTCGAGGTGAATGAGGCCTTCGCGCCGGTGGTTTTGGGTTGGCAAAAGGAACTTGGCGCACCGTGGGACCGCGTGAATGTACACGGTGGAGCCATCGCGCTCGGTCACCCGCTCGGGGCGACCGGCACCCGCCTCACGGCCACGCTGTTGAACGCCCTTGAACAGCGCGGGGGCCGCTATGGCCTCATGGCGATCTGTGAGGGCGCGGGCATGGCCAACGCGACCGTGATCGAACGGCTGGACGGATAAGGAGGACACACCGTGAAATTTGAGGGTAGCACGTTCATCGTCACCGGGGGCGGCTCGGGCCTCGGCGAGGCAACGGCGCGGGCATTCGCGGAAGCCGGCGCTCAGGTCATCCTTTTCGACATTCAGGAAGAGCGGGGCGAGCGCGTCGCGCAGGAGATCGGCGGGCGGTTTTTCCGCGTCGACGTGACACGCGAGGACGACGTCCGGCAGGCGGTGGACGAAGCCAGTCGGCACGGCGTGCTGCGGGGTGTGGTGAACTGCGCCGGGATCGCGCCCGCGGAAAAGGTGCTTTCGAAGCGGGGCGTGCACTCGCTCGAGACGTTCACGCGCGTCATTCAGGTCAATCTCGTGGGCACGTTCAACGTGATGCGGCTTGTCGCGGCTCGCGTTGCCGAAGCGCCCCCGCTCGAGGACGGCGAGCGCGGGGTGATCATCAACACCGCTTCCATTGCCGCGTACGAGGGGCAAATTGGCCAGGCGGCCTACTCGGCGTCCAAGGGGGGTGTCGTCGGCCTGACCTTGCCCGCGGCGCGCGAGCTTGCCGCTTACGGAATTCGCGTGGTGGCGATTGCGCCGGGCATTTTCGAGACCCCGCTGCTCATGGCCCTGCCGGAGGCCGCGCGCCAGTCGCTCGGTCAACAGGTGCCCTTTCCACAGCGCCTCGGGCGCCCAAGCGAGTACGCCCAATTGGCGCGCCACATTGTCGAAAATCCCATGCTGAACGGCGAAGTCATTCGCTTGGACGGCGCGCTGCGCATGCAACCTCGTTGACCCTCGCAGACGTGGCACAGACGAAAGGGGGCGGGTTCAGCCCGCCCCCTTTGGATGGCCGCGAGTCAGCGCCCGCGCCGCACCGGCTCGTGATGGCCCAGGTGCGTGCTTCGCACCTGCCGCAGCGTTTGGATTCGCTTCATCGCCATTTCGTCCGCTGCTCGGTGAGTGGGAATCCCCCGATCCCGCGAGAGATTGTACAGTTCGAGCATGATGTCGTAGATGCGCTCGACCTTGGCCCGAGCCCGATCTGGATGGTAACCCTCAAGCTCGTCCGCGACGTTGATCAACCCGCCTGCGTTGATGACGTAGTCGGGGGCATACAAGATCCCGCGCTCGTGAAGCATGTCCCCATGGCGCTCTTCTGCCAATTGGTTGTTTGCCGATCCCGCGACGATCTGCGCCCTGAGCGTGGGGATGGTCTCATCATTCAAGACTGCGCCCAGCGCGCACGGCGCCAGAATGTCGCATGCGGCGCTCAAGATTTCCTGCGGCGCAATGGCCTTCGCCCCGAACTCGTGGACGGCGCGCTCCACTTGCTGCGGGTTGACGTCCGCCACCACAAGCTCTGCCCCCGCTCCTCGCAGCAGGCGCGCGAGTTCGTAGCCGACGCTGCCGAGGCCCTGAATGGCGACGCGGCGCCCGGCGAGATCGTCCGTGCCATAGAGATGCTTGGCACTCGCCTGGATGCCGCGGAAGACGCCGAGGGCCGTCATGCCGCTTGGATTGCCGCTCGATCCGTAGCTCGGGGAGATGCCACACACGTAGGGCGTCTCGAGGTGAATGAGGTCCATGTCCTGAACGGTCGTCCCGACGTCTTCCGCCGTGATATACCTTCCGCCCAGGCTGTGGATGTAGCGCCCGAGGGCGCGAAACAGGGCCTCGCTTTTGTCCTTGCGCGGGTCTCCCATGATCACGGTCTTGCCGCCGCCCAAATTCAGGCCGGCCGCGGCGGCCTTGAACGTCATGCCGCGCGCCAGGCGCAGGGCATCGATGACCGCATCCTCTTCGGACGCATAGGTCCACATGCGGCAACCGCCGAGTGCCGGGCCAAGCGTCGTGTCGTGGATGGCGATCACGGCGCGAAGGCCCGAGGCCTCGTCGTAACAAAACACGACCTGTTCGTAGTCGTACTGAGCCATGCGGGTGAACAGTTCCATTGGGTCCGAGACCTCCCCCATGAGTGTGCCGTTCCGGCGGTCCTACCAGAACGATAGGGCTTCGCCTGCGAAAGTGCAAGCGCTTTCAATCAACGTCAATTGTAGCATGATTTCTGATTCAAGACTACATCTCGGCATGAAGACGGGCGATTCCGAAAACGAGATGCCGAGGTGATCGGCCGGCGGCGTGGACCGGTTGACACGAGCTTCGGGTGATGACGTGGACAGGCGCGAGAAGAGCGCTCCTTCAAGATGAGGTGAGGACGAGGTGCCTCGGGACCGCTCCGCCGTGGCCATGGTCTCGTACTTCGGAAGCGCAATCCATGGTTGTGCACGGATCCGAACGGGGGTATAATAAGCTCGATAGTGACATGTGCGGCTTATTCGCCCATGGGGCGGTGCGGACCCTGGTGCGGAGATAACGGACGGCGTGAAAGCGGATGGGGACGGGTCGGGTCGTCCGCTTGAACGCGTTCGATGCACAGAAAGACACGGCCTTGGCTTGAGCGGGCTTTTTTTTGCATGTGGAAAGGAATGCGAAAAGAGACCGGGCGACAGGTCGTGATCGTGTCGCTGAATTGATATAGATAGCAACGGAGGTGCAAAATGCCAAGATCCAGATCGAGACTTTCCATCATCCCGCTCGGCGGAGTCGGGGAGATTGGAAAGAACATGACCTTGTATTGGTACGGGCAGGACATGATCGTCGTCGACGCGGGCCTCAAGTTCCCCGACGAAGATATGCTCGGCATCGACATCGTCATTCCAGATATCACGTTTTTGGTCGAGAATCGCGAGAAAATTCGCGGCATCTTTTTGACGCACGGTCACGAGGATCACATCGGCGGACTGCCGTACGTCCTGCGCGAGATCAACGTGCCGGTCTATGGAACGCGCTTGACGCTCGGGCTCGTTGAAAACAAGCTTCGCGAAGCGGGCGTTCACGACGTCAAACTCGTCACCATGGACGGGAAGTCGCGGGTGCAGGCCGGCCAGTTCACGGTCTCGCCGTTCTACGTGAATCACAGCATTCCAGACACGGTCGGCTTTGCCATCGAGACGCCGGAAGGCATTGTGATTCACACCGGCGACTACAAGTTTGATCAGACACCCATTGACGGCCGGCACGCGGATATCCACAAGCTCGCCCAGTGGGGCGCGCGGGGCGTGCTCGCACTCGTCGGCGACAGCACGAACGCGGAGCGCCCTGGGTACACGCCGTCCGAGATGACCGTCGGCGTAAGAATTGACGAGATCATCAGCCAGGCGCCTGGGCGCGTGATCCTGTCGACGTTTGCCTCCAACATTCACCGCCTGCAGCTCATGATTCGGGCGGCTGAGCGGCATGGCCGCAAAGTGGCCATCGTCGGCCGGAGCATGGTCAACAACGTGCAGACGTCGCTGCAGCTGGGCTATCTCGAGGCACAGCCCGACACGTTGATCGATCCCGACGAGGTGAACAAACTCCCGCCCGAAAAAGTCGTCATCCTGTCGACGGGCAGCCAGGGAGAGCCCATGTCGGCCCTGACGAGGATGGCGCGGGCCGCACACCGCAAGGTGGAAATCGTGCCGGGAGATACGGTGGTCTTAGCGAGTTCGCCCATTCCAGGGAACGAGAAGTTCGTCGCCAGGACCATCGATCAGCTGTTCCGAGCGGGCGCGCACGTGATTTACCGCGGCGTGCACGCTTCGGGCCACGGTAGCCAGGAAGAGCTGAAGTGGATGTTGCAGCTGGTGAGGCCCAAATACTTTTTGCCGGTGCACGGCGAGTTTCGCATGCAGCGGATTCACGCCGACCTCGCGCTGCAGCTCGGCATTCAGCCCGACCACATCTTCATCACCGAGATCGGGGACGTGGTCGAATTCGAGGACGGCCGGGCGCGCCTGGGTGGCAAAGTGCCGGCCGGATCCGTGATGATCGACGGGCTCGGCGTGGGCGATGTCGGGAACATCGTGTTGCGCGATCGCAAGCTGCTGTCGCAAGACGGCATCCTGGTCGTGGTGGTCACGTTGTCGAAGACGACCGGCCACATCCTGTCGGGCCCCGACATCATCTCGCGCGGCTTTGTCTACGTGCGCGAGTCCGAGGCGCTTCTCGACGAGGCCAACCGCCTCGTGGAGAGCACGCTCAGCAGGCTTGTTTCGGACAACGTCAGCGAATGGTCTTCCTTGAAGACTGCTGTGCGCGATACGCTTGGGCGTTATCTGTACGAACAGACCCGGCGGCGTCCCATGATTTTGCCCATCATCATGGAGGCCTGAGCCTTCGCTTGTCAGAAGCCATCCTTCGCCAGCACGACGTGCGGCGCTGGATGGCTTTTGTGCGTTCGGCGGGTACGTGTGGAGATCGTGCTGCGGGCGCGCGCAATGCCCGCTCGTCATTCTCACCTGTCGCCTTCGTCGGTTGCCGTGGCGTATGGACCTGTGGGTCTTGGTGGATACTTTGGACGGCAGGAGGCGGATGTGAGAATGGACGCAAAGTCAGCCTACAAGGCCGTGATGCAGAGCGCAGCTCAGAACGCTGAGACCGAGGCGCCGAAGGAGACGGCATCGTCCGCGGATTCGCTCGGGACAAGCGAGCCCGCCGCCGTGATCACAGGCGACATCTACTGTCTGACGGTGATTGGGCAAATCGAGGGTCACATGGTCTTGCCCCCACAAAACAAGACCACGAAGTATGAACATGTGATTCCTCAGCTCGTTGCGGTCGAGGAGAGCGAGAAGATCGATGGTCTGCTGATCATCTTGAACACGGTCGGCGGGGACGTCGAAGCCGGCCTTGCCATTGCGGAGCTCGTCGCGTCGATGTCCAAACCCAAGGTCTCGATTGTGTTAGGGGGCGGCCATTCCATCGGCGTTCCCATCGCCGTGGCGGCGGACTATACCTTCATCGCGGAATCGGCCAGCATGACCATTCATCCCATTCGCCTGAATGGCCTGGTCATCGGCGTGCAGCAGTCGTTTGAATATCTGGAAAAAATGCAGGACCGCGTCATCCGTTTCGTCGTGGAGCACTCGCGCATTTCGGAGGACATGTTTCGGCATCTCATGCTGAACACAGGTGAAATGGCGAAGGACATTGGCACGACGGTGGTCGGAAGGGACGCTGTCAAGTACGGCTTGTGCGACGCCGTCGGTGGATTAGGGCACGCGATGCGCAAGCTGAAGGAGCTCATTCGGGAACGCAAGGAGATGGAGCAAGGCGTGCCTCTACACGCTGCTCGGCCGGGGGTGATTCAGTGATGCTTTGGACGACGCTTTCCGATCAAGAGATTTACAGTGGATGGTGGGGCGACGGTCCGCATTACGAGGAATGGACGGACGGTCATCGCACGCTCATTGTGGCGCGCGACCCACACGGCACGCCGACGCTCGTCCGCCTGATAAGCCCTGTGGCCAGCGACTACCTGCGACCCGAGTGGCAGCCCGGAGCGCGGCTGCGCTAGCGAGATTCGGCAGGAGATTCGCCGCGAGGGTCGAATCATCAGTCTAGGGAAAGGACTGGTGAGATTGGCTCGCAAACAGCAACAAAAAAACGTGCTGAAGTATGAGGTCACCGGTCTGGCCATGCTCACGGCCTGTGCACTGGCTCTCGGGCGACTCGGGCTCGTGGGCCAGTTTCTGGCTGTCGTCAGCATTTATCTTGCTGGAAGTTGGTATTTTCTCATTCCCATCCTCGTGGGCTACGCCGCCGTTTATATGATGGTGCGCAGAAGCCGGTTCGTCTGGGACGGCCGGCATCTGGGCCTTCTGATCCTGCTCTTGTGCATGCTTGCACTCATTGAGATGAACTTCTATTCGAATTTGGCGGATCAGGGGCTCCAGTCGTATTTTTGGTCGAGCGAGTGGAACGCCCTGCAGGCGCTGCGCGCTTACATTTTTCACCCTACCCCCGGCGCTCCTCCCAGCGCGGGAGGCGGGCTCATCGGCTTTTTCGTCTTTCAACTTTTGCATCTCTTGTTTAATTCGCCTCAGACGTACGAATTGGGCCCGCGCCTCGTGATCGTCGCGGGCGGGTTGATCGGCTTGGCGCTCGTGTTCCAGATTTCGCTCGTCAGCGTGATCCGCCGCGGATCGCGCTACACGGAACAAGCCCTTGACCGCATGTGGTCCAATGTTCGCCGGCAGACGGGGCAAGTGTTTCGGCGCGACAAGGATCCAGAGCCTGAGGTGGTGGAGGATGCGCCGCGGGCCTCGCGGCCTTCCGTCGTGATCGACGGGGACGTGTTGGAAGACCCTCAACACGAACCGCCGAGTGCGGAGGCGGAACCGATCATCCACGACTTCGCTGCGCGCGCGGCGCAGGCCGGCGAGAGCGACGATGGCCCGCCTTGGGAGGATCGGGGCGAACCGGTGATCGAAACGGATGTGAAGGGCCTCGTGGTCCGATTCCCGTCGAAGGCGGAGCGAAAGAAGCCGGCGAATGCGCGGGAGGCGGAACCCCAGGCGGTGGTGCCCGACTACGAAGTCGGACCCATGGTGCACGATGAATCGTACCAGCTGCCGCCGCTCACGTTGTTCGATCCGCCCTCCAGTAAGCACGCGCCGGTGGCGACGGCGAGCGTGCAGGAGAACGCACAGAAGCTCCAGGCCACGCTGCAGTCGTTCAATGTGCAGGCGCGTGTGGTCGAGATTCACCGCGGTCCCACGGTCACGCGCTACGAGATCCAGCCCGCCGCGGGCGTGAAGGTCGCGCGCGTCCTGGCGCTGCAGGACGATATTGCGCTCGCCTTGGCGGCCAAGGATATCCGCATCGAGGCGCCCGTGCCCGGGAAGTCGGTCATTGGCATCGAGATTCCGAACGACGAGATCGCCGTCGTGCGGCTGCGCGAGGTGCTCGAATCGCCAGAGTTCCAGTCTTCCTCCGCGAAGCTGGCGCTCGCGCTGGGACGGGACATCACGGGAGCGCCTATCGTCGGGGATCTGCAGAAGATGCCTCACCTCCTCGTGGCGGGCGCGACGGGCTCCGGCAAGAGCGTTTGTATCAATGGGATGATCGCGTCCTTGCTCGTGCGGGCCAAACCGCACGAAGTGAAGCTGATGATGATTGATCCCAAAATGGTCGAGCTGAGCATCTACAATGGCATCCCGCATCTGCTCACACCGGTCGTCACGGACGCCCGGCTGGCGGCGGGAGCGCTGAAGAAGATCGTTCAGGAGATGGAGAACCGGTACCGGTTGATGGCCGAGCGCGGGGCGCGCGACATCGATCGCTTCAACGAGATGGTGCGAGCGGAGGGGCTCGAGCCGCTTCCGTACATCGTCGTGATCGTCGACGAGCTGGCCGATTTGATGATGGTGGCGCCCCACGACGTCGAGGATGCCATCTGCCGGCTGGCGCAGATGGCCCGGGCCGCCGGTATTCACCTGATCGTCGCAACCCAGCGGCCGTCCGTGGACGTGATCACCGGCCTCATCAAAGCGAACATTCCGAGCCGCATCGCCTTCGCCGTCTCGTCCATGGCGGATTCGCGCACCATTCTGGACATGGGCGGGGCGGAAAAACTGCTTGGCCGCGGCGATATGCTCTATTATCCGGTTGGGGCGGCCAAGCCGACGCGCGTCCAAGGGGCCTACGTGTCCGAGCGCGAAATCGAGCGGCTCGTCGAATACGTCAAGGAACAGCAGCACGCCGTGTACACGATGGATTTGGAGAGCGCCGTGGACGATGAGCCGGAGGATGAGGCGGGACCGGAGCTTGACAGCCTGTTTATGGACGCAGTCGATCTCGTCGTGGACATGGGGCAAGCGTCGGTCTCGCTCTTGCAGCGGCGGTTTCGCATCGGATACTCGCGCGCGGCGCGCATCGTCGATCAGATGGAGCAAAGTGGAATTGTGGGCCCGTACGAAGGAAGCAAGCCGCGCGAGGTGCTGATCACGAAGGAGCAGTGGCTGCAGGCCAAGGCGTCGTTCATGCGCCAGCACCAGGCCGAGTGAGGCATACCCTCGTCCTTGGGCTCGTATACATGTCCTAGTCCAAGGTGAGGAGAGGACGACGGGTGGTGCGCCAAAAATCGTCCGTTGCACTCATGAGCGTGGCGTTTGTTGCGCTTTGTGGCTACATGGCGTTGAATCATGTGGTGTCGGAAAGACGGCTTGGCGCGGGTGTGACCCATCTCGCGGGCGCACAGCAGGCCTCGATGCCCGTTGCGGCTGCTCCATCGAATGCCGAGCTTGAAGCCATGACGGCGAGCCTCGCAGACATTCCGGGCTTGTACGATCTCGCCGTGCTGCCCGATGACCGGGGCGATGGTCAGTTTGTGGTGTCTGCCATGGCGGAAATCCAGACGCCATCCGGGGGTGTGCCGAATCCGACCGAAGCGTTTCGCGACATGCGCGCGGAGACGGACGCGTTTATGAGCGATTTGTACCTGTTGCAGGAACCCATTGCGGAGGCGGAGATCACCTTTACCGAAGGCGGAAACATCGTGGGCACTGCCGGGCTCGGCAGGACGGTCTATCACGAGTTGGCGACTCACACCGCCGGGGAAGATCTCGCCGTCGCCATGGAGGGAGAGCCGCAGGACGAAACGAATGTGACTCGCGCCTGTTGGATTGAGTTCAAGCCCCTGGCGGAGTGAGCAGAGGGATGAAACGGCAACCGTAAAACAAAGGGACGCCTACGGGCGTCCCTTTTGTCGGCTGGCGCCGTCGATGAACCGCTGCGTCACGGAGATCTGCTCTCGCCGAAATGAGCGCATGAGCGCTCGGACGACGGGCTCGTGCCCCGTGCGCAGCAGCGCATCCACGATGGTTTGAAGTGTGAAATTCTCGTCGAGCGACTCGCGCACGTGCGGGTGGTCGTCGAGATGGTCCAGCCAGCTCTCGTCGTAGTACTTGCCGCGAAGTTCGCGGTAGGCTTCTTCGTACAGGTCGTAGATATCAAACGGCGCGTCGATCTGCTCCAAATAAAAATCGAGCTGATACAGCGCTTTGGCCACGGACACGTGGTCTCCGCTCATATCCCCCACGGCGCCATCATCCTTTCGTATATCCTTATCATGTGAGAGAGAAGCGTGAAAGGCAAGAGTGGATCTGGTGCTTGGATGAGACAAGCTGATATGTAAGGTTTACAATAGGGTGAAGCGGTGCGTTCCGAAGATCGCGCAATCCAACGAAGTGAGGTGCCAAGGTGAATCGACAGTGGAGGCTAGCGGTGGCGACTTCTGCCGTCGCGGCCAGCCTCGCGGGGTGTGGAGCACCGGACCTCGCGGCGATGCGGCCGACGGTCCAAAAGTCTGCGGTACTCGTGGAGGTCGTGGGCGCGCCGCCGTTTGCGCCCTCAGCTTCACAACTGGGAACGGCAGGGGCCACCTCCGTCGAGGTGGTTCACGTTGCCCTTGGCGAATGGCAGTCTGTCGCGGCCCACGCATTGGCGAAGGGGCAATTGACAGGGGTCATGGTCGTGTGCGACGACGCGAACGCCGTCGCGTCTGGCCTCAACCAACTTGCTGCCGACCATCCCGACGTTCGCTTTCTCGTGGTCAGCAACTGGCCGGCTTCGCAAATCACCTCCGGAAACGTGGAAGACGTCGCACAGGATCCTGTGGCCGTCGCTTACAGCATTGGCGCGCTGTGCGGAGACTGGATCGCGAGCTCAACGTCGACGAGCGGAGCGGTATACAGCGGCGTGCCCAGCATCGTCTACGCGCCGCGCGGTGCGACCGTGGCTGAACAAAAAGCCTTCTTCACGGGTCTGTATCAGGCGAACCCCAATGTCCGGGTCGTCGCGCTTCCGCAGCCCGCTGCGCAGAGCCTGTCGAGCTATGGGTACGCGGTGGATTTGGGTGTGGTAGGCGGGTCTCCTGCGGCAGGGGAACTGTCGGCGCTTCGCAGTGCCGCCCCCGCCTGGGCTGCTTTTGGAACGTCGCCGATCGCTGGCTTTGCGATTTCTCCTGGCCATCTGTCGTCGTCGGAGGCCGTGCAAGCATTCCAGGCGCTCGTGTCGCCGGACGCGTGGCACTCGGGTGAGCATCTCGTGCTCGACTTGTCTTCGGTGGCCTTCGACGACAAGCAGGTGCCCGCGACCGTCATCGCGGCGTGGGCCAAGCTGGAGGTCAACGCGATCGCGGCTGCAGCGCAATCGAACGCGGCCTTCGCGTCACTGCCGCCGAGCGTGCGCTCGGACCTCGCCAATGCGTTTCATTTGTCATAGCACGGGGAAAGGTTGAGACGGTTTGGCTGAATACTATTTTCAGTACCACATTCGCCGCGATCGCCCGGGGCTGTTGGGCGATATTGCCTCACTGCTTGGCATGCTCGGGGTCAACATCGTACAATTAGCGGGAGTATCGGAGTATGGTAGAGGATTCCTCATCGAAGTCGATCGCCCGGACATCCTCGACGTGCTGAGGACCATGCTCGAGTCGATGGAAGATATTGAGGTGACGGCGCTGCGAGAGCCCACGCTCCGGGATCGGCTTGCGCTGCGCCACGGCCGTTTCATCGAACGGAGCGACACGGAGAAGCGGACGTATCGTTTCGTTCGCGACGAACTCGGCGTGTTGGTCGACTTCCTCGGGGAAATCCTGAAGCGCCCCGGCCGTCAGGTCATTGGTGTGCGGGGTCAGCCTCGCGTCGGAAAGACGGAGGCGGTGGTTGCGGCGAGCGTCTATGCGAATAAGCGCTGGCTGTTTGTGTCCTCCACGCTGTTGAAACAGACCATCATGCGCGAGCTTCCGTCCGCGACGTTTCGCGCGGAGCCGTTTGTCTACATCATCGACGCGGCGGTTTCGGTGATGCGGGGCGGCGAGGAGCACATGCGCTGCGTGGAGGAGATCCTCCGCATGAAGGCGCCCGTCGTGATCGAACACCCGGACATTTTTGTTCGCCGGACCCGTTACACGTGGGACTTGTTTGACATGTTGATCGAATTGCGCCGAGATCCTCAGGAAGAAATTCGCTATGATATGTTCGAAGACGAAGCGTCCACGTGGGCTCAGGAATAGATACGCCAGTTGACAAAGGGAGGGCGACGCGTGCACGAGCAGTTGGGCCAAGTTCTGCGCGCCAAGCGCGAATCGCTCGGACTCACGATCGAAGATATCGAGGAGCGGACGAAAATTCGCAAGCGGTATATCGAGGCGTTGGAGTCGGGGCAGTGGGACGTGCTTCCCGGGCGTGTCTACGCGCGCGGCTTTGTGCGTAGCTACGCTGAAGTTCTCGGGCTCGACGGAAGCGAGCTCTTGGATAAGTATGTGGATGCAAATGGCGCTGGCGCTGCGCCGACGTCGAAAGTGGAGCCAACCGCCTCGCGAAGCGAAGGGGGAAGCGCGGATCGAAAGCCAGCGGCGAGGATGGTCGAGCCGCGATCGCTGAACGAAATCGAGCGGACGCGAGCGCGCGCTCAGGCGCGCCCGGAACCTCCTCGGCGCGAGGTCTACGACCGGCCTGTCCGATCCGTCGGTTCCTGGGTGGGACAGGGAGCCCTCATTGTGGGTGCGCTCGTGGTGGTCGGTGGGCTGTACGTGCTGTTGCACCATCACCATGGCCCAGCGACGCGCGGAAACCAGACCCAGGTGACGACAACGTCGAAACAAACCCAGCCCACGAAGCCGGCGGCGCACCCTTCGTCGCCGACGCATAAGACCACGCATCCGGTCCAAGCCACACAGCCCGTGGCGGTGGTGGCGATGCCGTACGCCAATGGGATGTACACCTACAAGGTGCTTCATGCCAGCCAGCTGCAGGTGACCGTCACGGTGAATTCTGGGGAGTTGTGGTTCAGCGCGACCGCGGACGGCCAGGCTGTCGCGCCAAACGTCATCTTGAACCAGGGGCAGTCGAAGACGTTCTCGGCGAAGGATAACGTGACGTTCCACTTGGGCCACGTGCAAGGCGTGTCCATCACGGTGGATGGGCAGCCCGTCCAACTGCCCAACATCACGTGGGCGCCGGTGGTCGTGATCGAGCGAGGATGACCCGACGCCATCTGAGGCGTACACTGGTGGTAGAGGAGCGGGAAGCATGGCGAAAGAGGCTTCTTTTGACATTGTGTCGAAGGTGGATTTGCAGGAGGTGTCAAACGCCGTTCAACAGGCGCGGCGGGAGATCGAGACGCGGTTCGATTTTAAGGGCTCCAAAAGTGAAATCCGTCTGGAGGGCGAGAAACTCACGCTCATTTCGGACGACGAGTACAAGCTGGAACAGCTGATGGACGTGCTGCAGACGAAGCTCGTCAAACGAAATGTTTCGCTCAAGGCGTTGCGGCCTGGCAAAGTCGAGCCGGCCGCGGGTGGCACGGTTCGCCAGGTCGTCGATCTCGTCAATGGGATTGACGCCGAACACGCCAAACAGATCACGAAGCTCATCAAGGACTCGAAAATCAAGGTCCAGGCGCAAATTCAGGGCGATCAAATCCGCGTCTCCGGCAAGAGCCGCGATGACCTTCAGGCGGTCATCCAGATGCTGCGCAACGCGGAGTTGGATGTGCCGCTTCAGTTCACGAATTATCGCTCGTAGACGCGTGCCAGTGTGCAAATCGGACAAGAGGGGCGTGGGCCATTGAATCTGGCGAATCGGATTACGCTGGCCAGAATTCTGTTGGTGCCTGTTGTCTGCGTGATCCTGTTGGTCCCGTTTCACATCGGTTCGGTGACGTTCCACGGGCAGACCACGACCGCGAATGAGGCACTGGCTTCGTTCGTGTTTATCGCGGCGGCGGCCACGGACGCCTTGGACGGGCGGATTGCGCGTAAAAGAAATCTGATCACCAATTTCGGCAAGTTTCTCGATCCACTCGCGGATAAGCTGCTGGTTTCGGCCGTGCTGATTATCTTGGTGCAGATGCAGCGGATGCCGGCCTGGGTCGCGATTGTCATCATCAGCCGCGAGTTCGCGGTCACGGGCTTGCGGCTCATCGCGGCAGGCGACGGCGTGGTGGTGGCGGCGAGCCAGTGGGGCAAGTGGAAGACCACTGCTCAGATGGTCGGCATTGTGCTGTTGATCTTGAACAACTTTCCGTTTTCCGTCATCAACGTTCCCGTCGCCCAGGTGATGATCTACGTCATGGCGATGATGACCGTCGTATCGGCCATCGACTATTTTATGAAAAATCGCGAGATGATTTTGTCGCGCGCCTCATGACGCGCTGGCAAAGATGGAGAGGGTGGCTGTGGCCGTGGCTGAAGTTTGCCGCGCCGAGTTGATTGCGGTCGGCACGGAAATCGTCATTGGGCAGATCCATAACGGGCACGCCCGCGAGATTTCGCAGGAACTTGCCAAGCACGGGATGTACGTGTACTATCACAGTGCGGTAGGAGACAACGAGGCGCGGATTATGGAAACGTTCTCCATTGCATCGCGGCGGTCAAACGTCGTGATCGCGACGGGAGGACTGGGGCCGACGCAGGACGACCTGACGAAGGAAGCCCTGGCGAAGTTCCTGGGTAGGCGGCTTGTGCTTTCTCAGGAGGCGCTCGCGGACGTCGAGGCTTACTTTCAACGACGAGGACGGCCTATGCCGGAGCAGAATCGGAAACAAGCGCTGGTCATCGAGGGCGGCGAGTGGCTTCCGAACCCGAACGGCACGGCTCCGGGACAGTACGTGTTCGACAACGGCGTGCATTACTTTCTTCTTCCGGGTCCGCCCCTCGAAATGCGTCCCATGCTGCAAAATCACGTGATTCCTCGCCTGGTCGACCACTTTGGCGGTTCGCGCAAGTTGGTTTCCCGGATTCTCCATTTCTGTGGCATCGGCGAGTCGGACGTGGACGCGAACATCGCCGATTTGACATGCAAGGACAACCCGACTGTCGCTCCTTACGCCGGCGAAGGCGAAATGGTGCTTCGAATCACGGCGTCTGGGCCGACGACAGAGGCTTGTTGGGATCTGATCCGCCCTGTCGAGGAAGAGCTGCGCAGGCGGTTTGGTCGATTCATCTACGGCGTGGATGACGATTCGCTGGCCTCCGTCGTCTTGACGCGGCTCAACGCCACAGGTTCCACGCTGGCGACGGCGGAAAGCTGTACAGGCGGCATGTTGGCCGAGATGATCACGGACGTGCCCGGCAGTTCGTCCGCGTTTGTGGGCGGTGTTGTGGCTTACGACAATCGGGTGAAGGCGTCCGCGGTCGGCGTCCGCGCCGAGACGCTGGCGGCCCATGGCGCCGTGTCAGAGCCGACGGCGCGCGAGCTCGCTGAAGGCGTGCGCGAGCGGCTGGGTGCCACCTATGGCATCGGGATCACGGGGATCGCGGGCCCCGGTGGAGGGACGCCCGAGAAGCCTGTGGGCCTCGTGTACATCGCGGTGGCTGGTCCGCGAGGCACGCGCGCGTACGAACTCAGGCTGCACGGGTCCCGCGCACAAATTCGCATTCGCAGCTGCAAACAGGCGCTGTGGAGACTGTGGCAGGAGTTGAATGGAGATTCTGTTGCGGGAGCAGACACACAGACAGGCAGAGGAGAGAAAGGTTGAGAGTATGTCATCGTTTGAGTCTTTTGGGTTGAACCGCCGCATTCTGCAGGCGATTCACGATATGGGGTTTGAAGAACCTTCGCCGATTCAGGCGGCCTGCATTCCTGTGGTCCTCGAGGGCCGGGATGTCATCGGCCAAGCGCAGACGGGTACGGGTAAGACGGCCGCCTTCGGCATTCCGCTCGTGGAGCGCGTCTCCACGGAGCCGCGGGTGCAAGCCATCGTGCTCACGCCCACCCGCGAGTTGGCCATCCAGGTGGCTGGAGAAATCCGTAAAATCGCAAAGTACAAGCGCGTTCGATCCGTGCCGATTTACGGCGGGCAGTCCATCGTGCACCAGATCCGCGCGTTGAAGCAAGGGGTGCAGATCGTCATCGGCACACCCGGGCGCGTCTTGGATCACATCCATCGCGGCACTTTGTCGCTCAGCGATGTGCGCATGGTGGTGCTGGACGAAGCCGACGAGATGCTCGACATGGGCTTCATCGAAGACATCGAGGCCATCTTGCGCGAGACGCCGTCGGATCGCCAAACCATGTTGTTCTCCGCCACCTTCCCGAACGAGGTCAAGCGGCTCGCCCTGCGCTACATGCGGGAGCCGCAACACATCACGGTCAATCGCGGCGAGGTCACCGTCCCGCAGATCGATCAGGTCTGCTACAAGGTGTTGGAGCGCAACAAGCTGGACAGCCTCTGCCGCATCGTGGACAGCGAGGACATCCAGCTGGGGATTATTTTCTGCCGGACGAAGCGCGGCGTGGACGATCTCGTCGAGGCCCTGTTGGCGCGCGGGTACCTCGCGGATGGGTTGCACGGCGATCTCAGCCAAGCGCAGCGCGATCGCGTCATGCGGAAGTTCCGGAAGAACGAGATTGAGCTTCTCGTGGCAACGGACGTCGCCGCCCGCGGGCTCGACGTGGACGACGTGACGCATGTCATCAACTACGACGTGCCGCAGGACCCAGAATCGTACGTGCATCGCATCGGCCGTACGGGCCGGGCTGGCAAGCGAGGACTGGCCATCACCCTCGTCACGCCGCGGGAGTACAAACTGCTGAAGCAAATCGAGCGAGAGATCAAGCAGAAGATCACCGTGCGGGAAGTGCCGTCGCTGGAAGATGTGGCGGAGCGCCAGGCGGAGATGTGGAGAAGCAAGATTGTGGATGTGATTCGCGAAGGCGGGCTCGCGCCGTACCGCGCCATCTTGGCTGGGCTGGTCGACGAATATGATCCCATCGACATCGCGTCGGCGCTTCTCAAACTCGCGTCCGCTGGAGAGGGGACGCACACCGAGTCCGACGAATACGACTTTGGCGACACCGGGGCGCGGCCGGGCATGGTGCGATTCTTCGTGAACGTCGGGCGGACAGCCCGCATGAGTCCGCAGGACTTTGTCCGCGCGATTTCCGAAGAAGCGGGCGTGCCGGGCGACGCGGTCGGGCGCATCGATATGTTCGAGAAGTTCAGCTTTATCGAGGTGGAAGAAGAAAGCGCGCCGTTCGTCTACGAGGCGCTGCGCCAAAGCCGAATCAATGGCACCAGGGTCAATTTGGAACCTGCGAAGCCGCGTTCGTCGCGCCGATGAGCCATGCACGTACAGTCGAGAGCCGGACACTTGCGTGTCCGGCTCTCGCTGTGAGGGGGAACCACGCTTGATGGCGAACGTGTGTTTGCTTTTTTCGCGGGAGCGTGTACAATCGGATCGAAGGATTCCTGCGAGCACTCGCGAATAGGTTCCCATGTTCGGGAGCAGGCGGAGAAGAAGCTCACGGGCAGACGCTCTTGAAGAATCTCGAGGGATGGTGTGTCATGGGAGACAAAAAGGCGGCATTGGAACAGGCCTTGCGGAAAATTGAGAAGGAATTTGGAAAAGGATCCATCATGCGCCTCGGGGAAGCCGCGGCGATGACGGTGGAGACCGTTCCCACAGGTTCCATTGCCCTCGATATCGCGCTCGGCGTTGGAGGCTTGCCTCGGGGGAGGATTGTGGAAATCTACGGGCCTGAGTCGTCGGGCAAGACGACGGTGGCGCTGCACGTCGTCGCGGAAGTTCAGAAGTTGGGCGGACAGGCGGCGTTCATTGACGCGGAGCACGCGCTGGACCCGGTGTATGCGCAAAAGCTCGGTGTCAATATCGACGAACTTCTCATCTCTCAGCCTGACACGGGCGAACAGGCGCTCGAAATCGCGGAGGCCTTGGTGCGGAGCGGCGCTGTCGACGTGATCGTCGTGGATTCTGTCGCAGCTCTGGTTCCAAAGAACGAGCTTGAGGGAGACATGGGGGACTCCCACGTCGGACTTCAGGCGCGATTGATGTCGCAGGCGCTTCGCAAATTGGCGGGTGCCATCAGCAAATCGAAGACCATCGCCATCTTCATCAACCAGATTCGCGAAAAGGTCGGCGTCATGTTTGGAAACCCCGAGACCACGACGGGCGGACGGGCGCTGAAGTTCTACGCGTCTGTTCGGTTGGAAGTGCGGCGGGTGGAGGCCATCAAGCAGGGCAACGACGTCGTGGGTTCGCGCACGCGCATCAAGGTGGTCAAAAACAAGGTGGCTCCGCCGTTTCGCCAGTGCGACGTCGACATCATGTTTGGCGAAGGGATTTCGCGGGAAGGCAGCCTGATCGATATCGCCACCGAGATCGACGTCATTCAGAAGAGCGGTGCATGGTACTCGTACGGCGAAGAGAGGCTCGGACAAGGCCGTGAAAATGCCAAGCAATTCCTAAAGGAGCATCCTGAGATTGCAGAGCAAATCGAAGCGGCGGTTCGCGAGTATTTCCACGTGAACGCGGCGAAGCCGCTTGTTGCTGCGGCGGCGGAGGATGCGGACGATGAGGCCTTCGACGAATTTGACACCTTCTGACGAGGACGCCATGGTTCTCGTGCGCGGTTCGGAAGCCCCGGGCAAATGGCGGCCGTTGATCTACGTCGAGTTCGACGGAGCCGCACCACTCTATCTGACGGCAGAGGACTGGGTAGATTGCGGACTGAAGGCGGGCATGAGGATCTCGCGTGCGAAGTACGTAGATCTCGAGCGACGAGCGCAGGTGGCCATGGCGCTGCGCGATGCGCTGCGGCTTATCGAGGCGCGGCCGCGTTTTGAGGGCGAACTGAGGCGCGCATTGCGGAGAAAGGGCTGGGAGGTCGAGCAGGTGGACGAAGCGCTCTCGTGTTTGCGCCGGCAGGGCCTTCTTGACGATGAGCGGCTCGTGCGAGATCAGGTGGACGCTTGGGCGGATCAACGGAGTCGCCTGGAAATTCGGGCGAAACTTCGTTCGCGAGGGGCCCCGGAGGACCTGGTTCTGCAATCGCTCCAAGACCAAGTCGGCGACGCCCGGGAAAAGGAGACGGCCGTGCGGCTGGCCGAGAAATACGTGCGCCAGCGGGTTCGAGACCTGTCCACGTGGGATCCGCGCCGGGGTATGGCTTACCTCGTGCGGAAGGGGTTCTCCCCCTCGCTTGCGCGCGAGGCGGTGCGCGAAGCCGTCAAGCGATTTGCCGACGAAGCGCGCGAGGTGGAGGGCTGAGGGCCTTTTCTTGACACCGTTTTGAAACAACACGTAGAATAAAAGTGCGTATCACCTACGGCCTCTAGCTCGAAGACGTCATGGTTCCAATGCGAACAAGTGATCGTCGACCGGAGCAAGGAGGCGCCTCATTGGAAGTCGCAGTCTGGCTGTTGATTGTCATTGCGTTGGTTTGTCTGGGAATTGGACTAGGTGTTGGGTACGTGGCCCGGCGCATGGTCGCTGAGGCCAAGATTGGCGCCGCAGAAGCGCGCGCTTTGGAAATCATAGAGGCCGCGCAGCGGGACGTCGAGGCTCGCCGCAAGGAGGCGGTGCTTGAAGCCAAGGAAGAAGCGCACCGCATCCGGCAGGAGGCCGAGAAGGAGCTGCGCGAACGACGCAACGAGATTCAGCGGATGGAGCGCCGGATTCTTCAGAAGGAAGAGGCGCTCGATAAGAAGCTTGAAGTCCTGGAGCAGAAGTCGGAGGAGTTGCGCCGGGAGGAAGTGGCCATTCAGGCCCTGAAAGAAGAGGCCGAAGCCTTGCGCCAGGAACAGGTGCGAGAGCTCGAGCGCATCTCCGGCTTGACGCGCGAAAGCGCCCGACAGCTCATTCTGGAGCAGGTGGAGCGTGAGGCGCGCCACGATGCCGCGCTCATGGTCAAGCAGGTGGAGCAGGAGGCCAAGCGCGAGGCGGATCGCAAGGCGAGAGAGATTGTCGCGAATGCGATTCAGCGGTGCGCCGCGGATCACGCGTCGGAGATCACGGTGACGGTGGTCAGTCTGCCCAATGACGAGATGAAAGGGCGCATCATTGGCCGAGAAGGGCGGAATATCCGCACACTCGAGTCGCTGACGGGTGTGGACCTCATCATCGATGACACGCCGGAAGCGGTCATTCTGTCTGGGTTTGACCCGATTCGCCGCGAGATCGCCAAAATAGCCCTGGAGCGCCTCGTCGCCGATGGGCGGATCCACCCGGCTCGCATTGAGGAGATGGTGGAGCGCGCCCGCCGGGAAATTGAGGACGTCATCCGGGAGCAAGGCGAGCAGGCGACCTTTGACGCAAACGTACACGGTCTGCATCCGGACCTTGTGAAGCTCCTGGGCCGGCTTCGCTTCCGCACGAGTTACGGTCAAAATGTGTTGAAGCACTCCATCGAGGTGGCTCACCTCGCTGGGATGATGGCTTCAGAACTCGGATTGGATGCCGCCCTCGCCAGGCGAGGCGGGTTGTTGCACGACATCGGCAAGGCGGTCACGCATGAGGTGGAAGGATCGCACGTCGAAATCGGTGTCGATCTCGCCCGCAGATACAAGGAACATCCTGTCGTGATCAACTGCATCGCTGCGCACCACGGCGATGTCGAGTTCACTTCGCCAATCTCCGTCATTGTCGCAGCGGCCGACGCCATTTCGGCGGCAAGGCCGGGCGCTCGAAGAGAAACGCTGGAAGTCTACATGAAACGACTGGAGAAACTCGAACATATTGCGGATTCGTTTGCCGGTGTCGAGAAGAGTTACGCCATTCAAGCGGGTCGCGAAATCCGCATCATTGTCAAACCCGAATTGGTCGACGATGCTGAGTCTGCGCTGGTTGCGAAGGAGATATCGAAGAAGATCGAGAATGAGCTCGACTATCCCGGCCAGATCAAGGTGACGGTAATTCGAGAAACTAGAGCCGTTGAATACGCAAAATAGGGCAGCCTTTGGCTGACCCTATTTTTATCCACGCCGTGACCTTTCGGTGATCGACGCGCGGCCTCCGTCGAGATCCCGCTGTACGTTGGCATAATGGGCTTCTTGGCGAATATCGTATAGTGTCCCAGTGCCGACGGAACAGAGGAGGTCATTTCAACGTGGATGTGTTAAAGGTCTCGGCAAAATCGAATCCCAATTCTGTCGCAGGCGCCCTGGCGGGGGTCGTGCGCGAACAAGGTTCGGCGGAAATTCAGGCCATTGGAGCGGGGGCGCTGAATCAAGCGGTGAAGGCCGTCGCCATTGCTCGCGGGTTTGTCGCCCCGAGCGGCATCGATCTCATTTGTGTGCCAGCCTTCACAGACATCAAGATCGACGGCGAAGACCGAACCGCCATCCGCTTGCTCGTAGAGCCTCGTTGAGAAAGGATGACGATCTGTGGCGCGAATACTTGTGGCCGATGCACACGTCGATGTTCTGATGAAGCTGGCTGAGGGCCGCGTGGCGTTCTTGGACGACTCGCCGCACCTGCGGGCGAATTACCATTCGTTGCGCGAGGGCGGCGTCGCCACGCAAGTATTCGCGCTCTACGTCGATCCATCTCTGGATGCGTATACGCAGTTGGCAGTCGTCTTGAGACAGATTGACGCGTTCTACCAGCAGATCGCGAGTCTCGCGGACGTGCGAGCCGTTCGATCCAAAGAGGAACTGCGCGTCGCTCGCCAACAGGGGCAAATGGCAGCGCTCCTATCGCTCGAGGGCGGCGGTTGTTTGCGCGGAAGCGTCGAAATTCTTCGCGTCCTGTATCGGCTCGGGGTTCGCGGTGTGGGGCTGACGTGGAACGATGCAAACGAGCTGGCCGATGGCTGCGGCGAGCTTCGCGGCGCAGGACTGACTCGGGCGGGTCGCGACGTGCTCCGCGAGATGCAGCACCTGTCGATGTGGATCGACCTTGCGCATCTCCACGATGCCGGCGTCCGCGATGTCTTGCGCCTGACGGATGGCCCTGTCATGGCTTCCCACGCGAACGCGCGAGCCGTTCACCCCCATCGGCGCAATCTGACGGACGACGTCATTCGGGAAATCATTCGGAGAGACGGTTGGATCGGCCTGACGTTTCAGCCTTCCTTCGTCGGGCGCGATCCCGTCGCCGTGGACGATGTGTTTCGTCACCTGGATCATATCCTTCAGCTCGGTGGACATCGGCACGTGGGCTTTGGCTCGGATTTCGACGGCACGTCCGCAGATATCCCCGGTCTCGCCGCGAGCCGAGACTACGCTGCGTTTGCAGACAGGCTCTGCGACCGATACGGCGCGGAGCTCGCGCAGGCGTTTCTCTTCGCCAATTTTGAGGCCTTTCTCATGCGGCAGTTGCCTTCTTCTTCTCCCGCGTAGTTGCACGGCCGCCTTGTGGCGGCTATGGACCCATTCCCATTCCCATCCCACCTTCGTGCCGCCGCGCTTCTGACGCCGTGGTGCCACCGCAGCGGGTTCCCGCATCTCCTGTGCCCGCATCTCGCTTAACCTGCAGCCTCGCCGCAGGGTCTTTCTCTGGTCATGACATCGCCTCTCCGATAGAGCCGCACGCTTCCTCCCGCACCTCTTGGGCCATCGCCCAATTTTCCCTTCGCCTGTGAACGACGCGGCGCACCTCCATTTGCCCACGCATACGATGTGCTGTGAGCGCGACTGGGCAGAAGCCTCCGGGCTTTGCGCCCGCCAGGCTCCTTGCCTCGCAAACGGTTTGACCCCTGCGAGCGCAGGTCCGCTCGATTCTGCACAGAGGAGGTAGCCGCATGGTGCTGTCTAGCAAAGACCTCAGCTACCGGGAAATCATGGCCAATGCCGTGTGTGGGCGCGGCAACAAGTACGCTCAGACGACGTACACGGTCCGGCCGTCCCACCGCCCCAGCACGATCGGAGGCTGCTGGGTGATGAACCACGTGTATGAGGCCGAATTGGTGGGCGATTACGTCGAGGTGCGGGGTCGCTTTGACATCAACGTATGGTACTCGTACAACGGGAACACCGACACGGCCATCGCCAAGGAAACCGTCACGTACACGGAACAAATTGCCCTGCGCGACGTCGACGACGCCTGCGTCCGTGACAGCCGCGAGGTGCGCGTGCACGTCCTGCAGAGCCCCAACTGCCTCGATGCGACGCTGACCGGCAACGGCTCTGAGGTCCTGGTACGGGTCGAAAAGGAACTTGGCGTCGAGGTCATCGGCCAGACGAAGTTGTGCGTCGTGACCGTCGATCTCGCCGACAAGAAGGACCTGGACTTCTTCGAAGAGGAGAGCCAGGTCGAAGAGGTCGAGATCGAAGACTGACGTCTGGGCGCTTCGGAGGGGGCAAAGCCCCCTCCCTTTGCGTCAAGGAGGTGTGCGCATGGAGGGCGAAGGATTGCCGGCGAGCCTGACCCTGTACGTCGATGGCCCGTATCGTGCGGCGCGGCGATTCGGAGAGCAGACGCGGATGTTCGAGGATCTCACCGAACTCGGGCGAGAGCGGGGCGTGGACGTGCGGGTTCTCACACCCGGTGATTGGTCGGCCAGGCGCGCTCACGCGTTTTCCGGCCAGCGCTGGATCACCGTTCCATGCGCGCATCCTGGCGTCGTCTTGCGCCGCTCGGGCGTCTTTCAACGCCAGCCCGAAATCGCCGCGCGCGAACTCGTGGCGCTCAGGCGCAGAGGGCTTGTACATACCTTGCCCCGCCGAAGCGGACACAAATGGAAGTTATACACGTGGTTGCGCAAGGACGCTCGGTTGAAACCCCATCTGCCGCTCACCTGGTTCTGCGCCACCGTCGACGATCTCGTCGCCCTGCTCCAGGACCAGGACGATCTCTACGTGAAGCCCGTCAACGGAACGCAGGGCCAGGGCATTTTTCGGGTGCGAACCCACCGGGGAGCCATCGAGGTCTCGACTGCGTCGGGAGATGCCCCCGCTTCCTTTGTCAGCCTCGCCGCGTTCAGGCAGGCTTTCTCCGGCGGCCATTGGGTCCCGTCGGTTGCCCAGAAAACCATCCCGCTGGCGCGCCTCGGTGCTCGGCCTTTCGATTTGCGCTGGTTGGTCTGCGACGGCAATCGCCCTCACATCGTCGCGCGAGTGGCACGCCTCGGTCCGCCGGGCGCTGTGACCACCAACATCCACACGGGGAGCGAGCCGCGCGCGGCAGCCCAAGTGTTCGCCGACGCCTTCGGCTCGAAGCGCGCGGACGATCTCGTCGAGCGGATGGACGAGATTGCCCTTCTTGTTGCACGCCGCGCCCGGGAGCGGTTCGGTCCCTATGCCGAACTGGGCGTCGATCTCGCCGCGAGCGAGGACGGACACGTCTTCTTCCTCGAATTCAACCCCACGCCAGGGCGGAAAATGTTGCGACAGTTGGATCCAAAGCTTCATCGCCTGTCACTTGAGGCGCTGTTGGAATATGCTATCGAAGTTCAACAGCCGCGCGGCGGTTAAGCGGGGGTGAGGAAGGTGTCAGGGCGGCCGCTCATCGGCATTCTAGACCACCCGCGATGGGACGAGAAACGAGGAACCCTGCGGGAAAACGATCAAACGGCGGGCATCCGGCGCATGGTCGAGATCGCTCAGTCGCTCGGCGCGGATGCGTTCGTCTTTTCATTGGCGGACGTGGATCTCAAGGCGAGGCGAGTGCGCGGATTCACGTGGCGCGACGGCCGCTGGGCAGAGCAGACGTATCGATTTCCGGATGTCATCTATGACCAGCTCGTCTCGCGCAAAATGGAGCTGAGCGGACCCTTTCAGGACACCCGCCGTGCGCTTTCCTCCGAATACGGCGACCGCTTCTTCAACGACGGCTTTTTCGACAAGTGGCAGATTTACGAGTGGCTGCGCCGCTCGCCGGTGCGCGCACATGTCCCCGAGACCGTCCGCCATCGTTCGCTCCGGCAAGGGGCAGACTTCCTCGCTCGCCACCGCGTCGCGTTTTTGAAGCCTTTGCACGGGAGTCTCGGGCTCGGCATCGTTCGCTTCACCATGGAGAAGGACGGTTCCGTCGCGTACGAATGGAAGCGATCGCGCGACGGCATGACGCGCGGCACGGCCCCGTCACCAGCCGATGCCGTGCAGATGTTCCGCACGCAATTGCGCCGGCGGCCGTATATCTGGCAGCAGGGTATCGATCTCATCGCTCTCGACGGACGCCCGGTCGACATCCGCATCTTGCTGCAGCGGGATGGAACCGGGGCATGGAAGCGCACGAAGACCTTTGCCCGCGTCGCGAAGTCGGGGGACTTCACCTCCAACCTCACGACGGGCGGCGGCGCGATGCCGGTGGATCGCGCGGTTTTGAGTGGGTTCCCAGATGACGTCAAGAAGCGCGTGCGAGCCTCCATTCGACGGCTGGCCGAAAAAGTGGCGGAAGCAGTGGAAGCCGGCGCGGGGCGGACATTCGGAGAACTCGGCATCGATCTCGGCGTCGACCGGCGCGGTTTTGTCTGGGTCATCGAGGTCAACTCCAAGCCGCGCAAGGCGCCTGCGTCGGCAAGTGGACGCGACGATCTGGTTGAACTCTCGTTTCGGCGGCCCATGGAATACGCGTTGTTCCTCACGCGGAGGCAGTCGTGAGCCCGCGCCGAACCAGGGGGGAGTGCAGATGGCGTACTATCTCTTATTTAAGAACCAACCCTCGGCCAGACGGCTCATGGCAAGCGTTCCTCGTCTTTCTAGATACACGGCGAGCAATCGCATGACGGATCGCGACGTGTTGGTCAGATGGGGCATGATGGAAGAGAGCGATCCGGCCCGGGGGACGGTGCTGAACGCAAGCGAAGCCCAGCGCCGGATCGCTTCGCGCGTGCAAATGGCGAAATTTCTGCGGAAGGTGGGCGTGCGGGTGGCACCGCGGGTCAACCGCGATGGGTTGCCAACCACGTTCAGCCGCCAGTATCGGATTGCCATTTTCGACTTCGTACCCATTGGTGGCTTTCGCTCGGACTCTGGCGTCGACTGGACATCGTCTCGCGTCTCGCGCATTCATGAGTCGTTTCAGGAAGTGCCGCTCGACGGCGATGCGCAGACGCGGCGGGCGACGTATCTCGCCACGAGGGCGTTACACGCGCTCGGGCTCGACTTCGGGCTCGTCTCCATTGGGGTGTCAGATCGCGGGTTGCTTCAGCTCTTGGACGTGAGCGCAACGCCCATCCTCGAAGGCCGGTTGCTGGAGATGTACCGGGACGCGGTTCAGCGCTTTGTGGAGCGAGAAGAGGAGTGGCGCCGTTCAGGGCCGCCTTCCGTGACGCTCGGCACCGATGTCGAGCTGATGCTGCGAAATGCGCAGGGCAAGATGGTGCTGGCAAGCAAGTACTTCCCTCGCAAGGGCCGCATTGGCTGTGACGATCGCAGCGTCAACTTCGATGGGCGCAGGTTGCCGCTCATGGAACTGCGCCCTGCGCCGGACACTTCGCCCGACGGGCTGATGCTGAATCTGCGCGCGCTCATGGAGGAGGCGAGCGAGGCCATCAACCGCCCCACGGTGGAGTGGCGCGCGGGGAGTGCGCCCTTTCGGCCCTATTGCACGGGTGGCCACATTCACATCTCGGGCGTCCCGCTCACCGCGAGACTGGTCCGCGCGCTCGATCACTACGTCGGCTTGCCGCTCATGGCCGTCGAGGATCCTGTCCGGGCTCAGTGGCGGCGCCCGAAGTACGGATTTTTGGGCGATGTGCGTCAGAAGTCGCACGGAGGCTTTGAATACCGCACGCCCGCAAGCTTCGTGTGCAGCCAGGCGGTCACCCGTGCCGCGTTTCACCTGGCCCATCTGGTGGCGCGCCATTACCGCGAACTGCCGCTGTACGATATCTATTCACCGCACCTTCAGTTCGCGTTTTATCAGGCGGATCGCGAGGCGCTCAGGCCCGTCTTGTTGCGCAACATGGACGTCCTTCGAAGCCATCCCGAATACGGGCAGCATCAGGATGCGATAGAACCGCTGTTCTCCATGATTGAGCGCGGCGACACCTGGGACGAGGCGGTGGACGTTCGGCAGGAATGGGGCGTGCCCTTGCGTCGCGCCCAGGCATCGAAGCGGACACAGGTCTCCGCCGTTCGAAGTATGTAGTTCCTACGTCGCGCGAGGTGTGGGTCATGAAGCGAGCATTCCACCCAACGGCATATGCGCCGGAGGCGGCCGAGATCGAGCGGCGGGATGGGCCCGCGTTTGCCATTCTCACGGCCGATCATCCGGCTGGATTTGCGGGATCGCGGATTTACTTTCGGGACATCATTGCGGCGGGGCAGAAACAGGGCCATCTTGTGTACGTCATCACGCCGTCGTCGGTGGCGGACAGCTCGCTTTGGCAGGGATTCGTGCGATTGGGTCCGCGAAATTGGAAACCGGCTGTCGTGCCGCGCCCGGCTGCGGTATACAATCGCATCCCCAATCGCGCGCTCGAAGCGAGCCAAAGCGTGCAGCGAGCTCGAGCCATTCTGCAGTCGATGGGCATCCCATTTTTCAACCACCGCTATTTCAACAAAGCAAAGATTTACGAAGCCGTCCGCCGGGCGGGGCTCGGCCATCATCTTCCCGAGACTCGGATGTTCACGGGCGCCGAGTCCGTGCTGGACCTGTTGAGCCGTCACTCCGCCGTGTATTTGAAACCCGTGGGTGGCAGCATCGGCCGCGGGATTGTGCGGGTGGACCGCAGAGGGGATGCGTTCGACGTCTGGGTCCAGCGCGCCGAGCGGGCGGTGCACGACGAGGTGCGCGGGTCGCGAGCGCTCGACGAGGCGTTGCGGAGAATGCTCATGCCGGGCGCCTACGTGGCGCAGGCCGCCGTGCCCGTCATCCGGTTTGACAACCGGCCGTGTGACGCGCGCGTGCTTCTTCAGCGGCCGAGGCACCAGTGGACGGTGGTGGGCTACGGCATTCGCGTGAGCGGCGAGGCGAGCATCACCAGCCATGTGCCGAACGGCGGCCACATCGCGGACCGATGGACGGTGCTTCGCCAGGCCTTCGGCGCTCGAAGCGAAGAAGTGGACGCGAGACTCACCGCGTTCACGCGATCAGCGGCCGCCGCCATCGAGCGGTCTATGCCAGGACATGTGCGCGAGATGTCCATCGACGTGGGCCTGGACGAAAGCGGGCAGCCATGGCTGTTTGAGGCCAACGCGAAACCGATGAGGTTTGACGAGCCGGAGATCGCCTGCCGAGCGAGCGCAGGCGTGATCGACATTCTGCGCGATCTCGCCGCCAACGCCCGTTAAACGAGCGGCCAGGGCAGAAGGAACCGCTGTTTGCCCTTGGTCACATACTGAATTTGGTGCAGGGGAATATAGTGCCACTTACTGTCGTACACCAGCAGGGCCCGGTGGGATTGGAGAATCTCATCGACCTCCGGGAAATCGCTGGCGTACGATTTTTTATTGGGCGCGACGACAGCCCCGTCGAGCGGGTGCTCGCGAAACGCCACGTGCACCTCGAAGGTGGGGACATTGACTTTCTCGGACATGACGATTCCTCACCACGTTTATCCGCTTTACTGCTTATGGTATCATGTGAGATTAGATGTGCAAGACGAAACCGCCATTCCTGAAGACGGAGTGTTGAGATATGGAAAACTTGATTCGCCTCGTCCGCGAAGGCAGACTCGAAAAGGGCCTGGGCCTCGTGTTTGGGCAGACGCACAGGCCCAATCAGGCCGTTCGCGTGTCGTATGACGCGGAGGCGCTCACGCGCGATTATCGCGTGGGGCGCAAGCCCAACGGTGAGCCTTACCGCTTCTTCATCCGAACCTACGGCTGTCAAATGAACGAGCACGACACCGAGGTGATGGCGGGCCTTCTCACCGCCATGGGGTATGAGCCGGCCGCGGTTCCCGACGAAGCTGACTTCATCTTGTTCAACACGTGCGCGGTGCGTGAAAACGCCGAGGACAAGGTGTTCGGCGAGATCGGGCGGTTGCGGCCGCTCAAACAGACGAATCCGGAGCTCATCTTCGGGCTTTGCGGCTGCATGGCGCAGGAGAAGGGCGTGCAGCGCATGGTCCGCGACAAATACCCGTGGATCGATCTCGTCTTTGGCACGCACAACATCCACCGCCTGCCCGCGTTGCTCGCCGCCGCCCGCGATTCGCAGGAGACGGTCATGGAGGTCTGGGAGACGGCTCCAGAGACCGTCGAGGACTGGCCCAAACTGCGCAAGGACCGCGTGCGCGCATGGGTCAATATTCAGTACGGGTGCAACAAGTTCTGCACGTACTGCATTGTCCCGTATACCCGAGGTGTCGAGCGCAGCCGCCTGCCGGAGGATGTCTTGCAAGAGGTGGCCCAACTCGTTCGCGAGGGTTATCAGGACATCACGCTGCTCGGCCAAAACGTGAACGATTACGGGGTCGATCTCGGCACCTCGAATTTTGCGCAGCTTCTGCGCCAAGTGAACGCCGTGCCTGGCATCGGGTGGATAAGGTTCACGACGTCGAATCCGTGGAACTTCACGGACGAGCTGATCGACGCGATCGCCGAATCAGAAAACGTGGTCGAACACATTCACCTGCCGGTCCAGTCTGGGAACAACGAGATCCTGCGGCGCATGAACCGGTCACATACGCGGGAGTATTACCTGCGCTTGGTCGATAAGATTCGCAACAAAATTCCGGGCGTCGCGATCACGACGGATCTCATCGTCGGTTTTCCCGGAGAGACGGAGGCGCACTTTCAAGACACGCTGCGGCTGGTGCAGGAGGTCGAGTTCGACAACGCGTTTACCTTCATCTACTCTCCGCGCGAGAATACGCCGGCGGCGCGTTGGCACGACGAGACGCCGATGGAAGAGAAGAAGGAACGCCTGTTGCGCCTGAATGAGGTTCAGAACGAAATTAGCCGCACGCACAATGAGAAATTGCGGGGGCAGGTCCTGGAGGTCCTCGTCGACGGCGAGAGTAAGACCAACCCTGATGTGCTCTCGGGAAGAACGCGCACGAATAAGCTGGTGCTCTTGCGCGGAGACAAGTCGCTCATCGGGCAGCGCGTGTGGGTGCGTGTGACGGAGCCGCAGACGTTCTTGCTGAAGGCCGAGATCGTCCGGGTGGAAGAGGTGGTTTCCTGATGGCCATCGCGGCAGAGATCGGCATGGGCGCCATCCTGGCGGCCGCGGATGAACTCGGAGAGATGATTCGGCGGTCCGAGGAATGCCGCGCCTATTGGCGGGCGAGAGAGAAAATGGAACACAACGCGGCAGCACAGCGCCTGTTCGATGAACTCAAAAAGAAGACCAACGGGCTTTGGACGCTGCGAGATCGGCTTGGCGCATCCCATGACAAGTACCTGCGGATGAAGCAGGAGGTCGACGCGCTCTGGGAGCGGCTGTACGAGATCCCGGTCGCGCTTCAGTACAAGGCCGCACAAGACGAGCTGAACGCGCTGGTCCAGGAGGTCATCGAGGTGGTGCTGGCGCAGTTGGGTGACACCCTGCCCGTGGAGCGAGGGCCGCGCACCTGCGGCAGTGGCGGGTGCTCGGGAGGGTGTGGCGGCTCTTGCCACGCGAGCGCGGGCGCGTGAGGAGGTCGACTGGTGAGCCTGACCCCCATGATGCGGCAGTATCGCGAAATGAAGTCGAAGCTGAACGACACGCTTTTGATGTTTCGGCTCGGCGACTTCTATGAACTGTTCTTCGAGGACGCGGTGACGGCCAGTCAGGTGCTCGACATCACCCTCACCGGCCGCGACGCCGGAGAGGCAGGCCGCGTGCCGATGTGCGGCGTGCCACACCACGCGCTGGACGGGTATCTCGAGCGGCTCGTCGAGCAGGGATACCGCGTGGCCATCTGCGATCAGGTCGAGGATCCCAAGACGGCCAAAGGGCTGGTGCGCCGGGAGATTGTGCGCATTGTCACGCCGGGAACGGCGTTGACCGAGGCGACCGACGCGCGGTATCTGGCTGCGCTCGCGCATGAGGGCGACGAATGGGGCCTTGCGCTCCTGGACATGGGCGCCGGCGATGTGTGGGTTGGCGGTGGACGGGCGGACGAGGTGCGCGATCACCTTGCAAGATTTCGTCCGCGCGAAGTCCTCCTTGTGGCAGAAGAGGAGGCGCCCGCGTGGCTCGAGGAGAGCGTCAAGCGACATGGCGGCATCGTGACGCGCGTGCCGTCTCCGCCACCGGACGCCCTTGTCGCGCATTACGGCGTGCCCCATCCGGAGGCGCTCGGTCTCGCGGCGGGTTCGGCTGCGGTGTCGGCCGCCAACATGGTGTTTCAGTACCTGAAGGACACGCAAATGGCCGACCTGCGCCACCTGAGTCGGCCGCGCCCGCTCCTGGAATCTGGCCGGATGTGGCTTTCGGAGCGGACCATTGAGCACCTGGAGCTCGTGCCCGCAGGAAGCGGCAAGGACCGAAGGACGTCGCTGTACGACGTCATCCGCGAGACGGTGACCGCGGCCGGATCGCGCCTCTTGCGGACGTGGATGGTTCGGCCGCTGGTCGATCGCGCCGCCATCGAGGAGCGGCTCGACGCGGTGACGGCGCTCAGTGACGATTTTTTGCTGCGGGCCGAAATCCGCGAGACGCTGCGCGGCATGCACGATCTTTCGCGACTCCTTGCCAAGTGTTCGATTCGCCGCGCGACGCCGCGCGATTTGCTCGCGCTGGCGCACGCCATCGAAAAGGGACACGGCGCGCTGGACCTTTTGCCACCCGATGCTCCTCCCCTCTTGGCGCGCCTTGTCCAAGACGTGCCCGATTTTCGTCCGCTCGCGTCCTCCCTCGCGAACGAGCTCGTCGAGGATCCTCCGGCGACCGCTTCGGAGGGCGGCATCTTTCGGGATGGGATCGACCCCGAGATCGATCGTCTGCGCGCGTTGCAAACGGACGGACGCCAGTGGCTGCGCGCATTCGAAGCGCGGGAGCGCGAGCGAACGGGGATCAAGTCGCTCAAAATCGGCTACAACAAGGTGTTCGGCTACTACATCGAGGTATCGAAGGCCAACCTGTCTCTCGTCCCGGAAGACTACGAGCGCAAGCAGACGCTCGCCTCGGGCGAGCGATTCACGCATCCGGAACTGAAGGCCCGAGAGGCGGACATCCTGACGGCGGCGGAGCGCGTGGTGGAAATGGAGCGCGAGCGGTTCGACGCCTGGGTCGAGCGCATCCGCGAGCGGGCGAGCGATCTGCAGCGTTTCGCTGAAGTCGTGAGCACCCTCGACGTCCTGGCCAGCCTCGCCGAGCTCGCGGTGAAGCGGGGCTATGTGCGCCCCGAAGTGACCGACGAGATCGGCATCGAGATTCGCGAGGGCCGTCATCCGGTGGTCGAGGCCTCCATCGGGTCGGAGTTTGTCCCGAACGACCTGGTGCTCACGCCGGAGGAGCCCATCGTCCTGCTCACAGGTCCCAACATGGGCGGGAAAAGCACCTACATGCGCCAGGCGGCGCTCATCGCGATTCTCGCGCAGATGGGCTCGTTCGTGCCCGCTCGCTACGCCCGCATGGGCCTCGTCGATCGCGTCTTCACCCGCATCGGCGCGTCGGACGATCTCAGCCGCGGGCAAAGCACGTTCATGGTGGAGATGACGGAGCTCGCCGAAATTCTCCGGGAGGCGAGCGGGCGAAGCCTCGTGTTACTGGACGAGATCGGCCGCGGAACGTCGACGTACGACGGGCTGTCCATCGCCGAAGCCGTGCTCGAGGATCTGGCGAAGCGGCGCAGCAAGCCGCTCACGCTGTTTGCGACCCATTATCACGAACTCATCTCGTTCTCCGAGCAGTTTGCCTGCGTGCGCAACCAGTCCATGGCGGTCGAGGAGACGGAGGATGGCATCCGGTTTCTGCACAGCGTCGTGATGCGGCCGTCGGATCGCAGTTACGGCATCCAGGTGGCCCGCCTTGCGGGACTGCCGGACCGCGTCATCCGCCGCGCCATGGAGTTCCTCGCGGCCCGTGAGACCTTGCCCGAGGTGGCGTCCGCTCGACGCGATGCGCCGCAAGACGCCCGCCACCCGGCGCGCGCACGCGACGAGGGAGCGGTGGCGCTTGACCTGTTCACCGCACCGTATCGCGATCTCGCCGAATGGCTGGCTGCGATCGACGTGATGCGCGTGACGCCCCTCGAGGCGATGCAGCTGCTGCACGAGGCGGCCGAGAAAGCGAGGGATCTGGTCGCATGGGCAAAATCCAGGTAATGCCCAAGGTCATGGCGGATCAAATCGCCGCGGGCGAGGTGGTGGCCCGGCCGGCATCGTGCGTCAAGGAGCTGATCGAAAACAGCCTGGATGCCCGCGCGACGCGCATCGAGGTCGCCTTGGTCGAGGGCGGGATCGGCTCGGTGACCGTCATCGACGACGGCGAAGGCATGGAGCCGGACGACGCTGTACTGGCCTTTCAGCGCCATGCCACAAGCAAGGTCCACGAGCCGCGCGATCTCGCCCGGATTCGCACCTTGGGGTTTCGCGGCGAGGCCCTCGCGGCCATCGCGTCCGTGGCGCGCGTGCGGCTGATCACGCGGGCGCGCGGCGCAGAGTCGGGCATTTTGGTGCGGGTGGAGGGGGGCGAAATCCACCCGCCGGAACCCGTCGGGGCGGCGTTTGGCACGACCATGGAGGTGCGTGACCTGTTTTTCAACACCCCGGCTCGGCTCAAGTATCTGCGCAGCGCCCAGACGGAGCAGGCGCGATCGGTGGAGGTCGTGCAGCGGGAGAGTCTTGCGCATCCAGAGGTCGCGTTTGTGTGCCGGACGGAGCGCCAGGTGCTGTTTCAGACGCCTGGGCGCGGGGATGCCCGCGAGGTCTGGGCGGCGTTGTACGGCGTGGGGGAAGCGAAGATGTTGCTCGAGGCGCGCGCGGACCACGGTGACTATGTGGTTCGCGGCTTCATCGGCCGTCCGACGCAGGCGCGGTCGTCGCGGCAACACGGCTACCTCTTCGTCAACGGCCGACCGGTGCGGAACGTGGCCGTCCAACAGGCCATCGAACGCGCCTACGGCGAGCGGCTGATGGTCGGGCGCTACCCGGTGTACGCGCTCTACCTCGAGATGGACCCCGTGCTCGTGGATCCGAATGTGCACCCCCAGAAGTGGGAAGTCCGCCTGAGCGAGGAGCGGGATGTGTGTGAGCTCGTGGAGTCGGCCGTGCGCGCCGCATTGGACGGCACGATGCTCACGGTCGCGCCCCGCGTGAGGCGGGAAGCTCCACTCGGCGATGTGTTGCCGCTCCATCTGCCAGATCCGGGCGAAGATGGCGCAGGGCGAGCGAGGCGCCCCCATGACGATCCCGCCCGCGACCAGGTGCGCAAGGCGTCCCGCGCGCTCCCAAGCGACGAGCGTACTCCTTCTCTCTCGCCCCAGGAGGCGTGGGCGACCGCGTTGGCCGTGCGGGAGTCGGCTGCGGGGGCGATCGGGCTCCCCCACGCCGAAACGGCGAGTGGAACGAACGAGGCGCCTGCTGGACCTGATGGAGAGGAGGGCGGCGTTCGAGAGCGGCCCGCCGATTGGCAGCTCCGCCCCATCGGACAGGCACTGCGCATGTACATCGTCGCCGAGGACGGGGAGGATCTCTACATCATCGACCAACATGCCGCGCACGAGCGCGTGCTCTACGAGGACCTGCTCGACGCGTGGCAAGAGGGCCAAGCGCAGCCGATGCCGCTCCTTGCCCCTCTGGAACTCGCCCTCACGCCTTCCGCCTTCGAGCAGGTGATGGCGCGCCGAGACGACCTGTTGACCCTGGGTATTGAAATCGACCCCTTCGGGGCGCATACCGTCGTCGTGCGCACCATCCCCGACCTTTGGCAGGGCCTCGACTACGCGAGCCTTCTGCGCGACGCGCTTCAGGATCTCGCGTCACTCGGGCAAACCACCGCAGTCCGCGACATCATGCATCGCTTGGCTACCCGGGCGTGTAAGTCCGCCATCAAAGCCCATGATTCGCTGACCATGCCCGAGATGGAGGCGCTCTGCCGCCGCCTGGCCCGCGCCCGCGATCCGTACCATTGTCCGCATGGACGCCCCATTTTCTTGCGGATGAGTGAGCGGGACCTGGCAAAGTCATTTCGGAGGATCGTATGACACACGCTTGCAACCACGATATGCGCATTGTCGTCACCACACCGCTGCGCCCCAAAGGCGATCACGTGGCGCGCGCACGAGAGATGGCACCGTGGTTCGGCGCCTCCTTCGAGCCGAGGCGCGGCAGGAGTATCGCGCAGCTGCTCGAGCACGTGGATGCCGTCGTTGTGGTGGCCGATCCGGCCGTGATTCACGTGCGCGGCGCCCCTCATCCGCTCTTCTTTCATCCCAGCATGGCGTATCAGCGGCTGCGGCGCCTGCAAACGGGCGAACCCGATCGCCTGCTCGCGCTCGCAGAGATTGCGCCGGGCGACGCCGTGATCGACGCCACCCTCGGGCTGGGCACGGATGCGCTGGTCTTTGCCGAAGCCGTGGGACAAGAAGGCAGGGTCGTGGGCATCGAGCGGTCTCCCGTCATGTACGGCCTTCTCCGGGCGGTCCAAATCTACGGCTGTCAAGCCCACCCGCGGGAGGCTCAGCTTTTGCAGCGCGTACAGCTTGTGCACGGCGACCATGCGGCTTGGCTTCGTGCTCAGGCGGACCTCAGCGCAGACGTCGTATACTTCGACCCGATGTTCCGTGATCCCGTGCGTCAGTCGGTTCACATGCAGCCGATCCGGCCCGTCGCCTGGGAGCGCCCTCTCTCGCGCGAAGCCGTCGAAGAGGCGAAGCGCGTCGCTCGGCGCGCCGTGATCGTCAAGGAGCGGCCCAAGTCCGGCGTGTTGGAGTCGCTGGGGCTCGAGCCCGACCGCGCGTCCGGCAGGTTCGCGTACGGTGTATGGAGGAGACCGCGATGACCAAGCGACAGCCCATCCTCTGCGTCGTCGGACCGACGGGCGTCGGCAAAAGCGAGCAAAGCATTGAGATAGCCCTCCGCTACGGCGGCGAGGTGGTTTCCGCCGATTCCATGCAGATTTATCGCGGCATGGACATCGGGACCGCCAAGCTCCAGCCGTCCGAGATGCGCGGCGTGCCGCATCATCTGTTGGACATCGCCGATCCGGCCGAGAAGTTCACGGTGGCAGAGTGGAAGCGACAGGCGGATCAAGTCATCGGCGAGATCTGCGCGCGGGGGCGGTTGCCAGTCGTTTGCGGCGGGACGGGTCTCTACATTCGCGCGCTGCTGGACGATCTCGACTTCTCACAAACGCCCGAAGACCAAACGCTGCGCGCGCGCCTCGAGCGGCGCGCCAAGCAGGAGGGGGTTCGCGCCCTCTACGACGAGCTCTGCGCGCGCGATCCCGAGCGCGCGGCGAGGATTCATCCAAACGACCGCAAGCGGATCGTCCGCGCGCTCGAGGTGACCATTGCGCGGGGCACGGCGATGTCGGCGGACTACGAATGGGCGCCCCGCCAAGGCCGATACGACGCGCTGGTGATTGGCATCACCATGCCACGGGAGGCGCTGTATCAACGCATTGATCGGCGTGTCGAGCAGATGTGGCGGCTGGGCCTCGTCGATGAAGTCAAGCGCCTGCTCGAATGCGGCGTTCCTGTCGACGGGACGGCCATGCAGGCGATTGGGTATAAAGAAGTCGTCGCCTACTTGTCCGGCGCCGTATCAGAGGAGGAAGCAATTCGCATCATACAACAGAACACGAGGCGATTCGCCAAACGTCAATGGTCCTGGTTTCGGCGCGATCCGCGCGTCCGCTGGTTCGCGAAAGGCCCGGATGGGCAATTTCCTGCGGACGAGATCGCGCGATTATGGACATGCGTTGAGGCCTTTTTGCAGGATATCGGGTGGTCGACTGCGAATAGATCCAGCACGTGCAGAATGGAGAGTGAATCGTAGCATGTCGAAGTCGTCGGTCAACATTCAAGACACATTTCTCAATCAGGTGCGCAAAGAGCGAATTCCCGTCATCGTGTACCTGGTGAACGGTTTTCAAATTCGCGGTTTGGTCCGCGCATTCGACAACTTCACAATCGTCGTGGAGACGGATGGAAAGCAGCAGCTGATTTACAAGCATGCCATCTCCACGTTCGCGCCGATGCGGCCTGTGTCCCTCACGCAACCTGAGCCGAGCGGAGAAGCCCATCAAGCGACGGAGTAAGGGGCGAAGAGGCGAGGAATGCTGCGCGCAGGCGTCAGGATAAAGGGCCAAATGGCAGTTGACAATCCGATGCGTCCCGTGCTATAGTAATCCTCGCCGCGACAATGCCAGCGTAGCTCAGTAGGTAGAGCAACTGACTTGTAATCAGTGGGTCGCAGGTTCGATTCCTGTCGCTGGCTTCATCGGGTGGAGGGTGGAATCCATTCATCCTCCACGCATTCCACGCAGGGGCGTAGTTCAGCTGGTAGAACGGCGGTCTCCAAAACCGCATGTCGTGGGTTCGAATCCTGCCGCCCCTGCCACATTTCCCTCCATTGACTTGCTCCCATAGCTCAGTTGGTAGAGCGCATCCATGGTAAGGATGAGGTCACCAGTTCAAGCCTGGTTGGGAGCTCCAGAGGGCGTTTAGCTCAGTTGGGAGAGCATCTGCCTTACAAGCAGGGGGTCGGCGGTTCGAGCCCGTCAACGCCCACCATATCACAAGTCCCGAAATCCCTTGTGCCGCAAGGGATTTTTGCTTTGCCTGGGCGGCGTCGTGACGGCTTTCGAACGGCGCAAAAATGAGGGTTGGGATCATCTTGGGATCATACGCTTCAACTCGACTTCGAGCGGGAGCTGAAAGGGTTCAACTTCTCAAGCCGGTCTGCCGTCTCCCGACTGACCGTTTCCGTCTCATGCGTGTACAAGTCAGCGGTAATCGACAGACGCGTATGTCGCAGACGTTCCTGAATGGATTTCAGATCAGCGCCATCTTCTCGCAGAATAGTCGCTGTGGTATGGCGCAAGTCATGGAGACGGATTCGCGGTAATTCGTACTTGTCGAGAAGCCGACGCCAGTGCAGGGAAGGAGTGCTTGGATAGAGCTTCTCGCCAAAGCCGTTGTGAAATAGGTACTCCTTTTTACCGCCCTGCCACTTACCGCATTGCTGTAGGTGCCAACGTTCCCGAATCCACGTTTGCCGATATTTCGATAGCTCGGTCATGTACCAACGTGGCATCGGCACAAACCCGCGGGACTCTTCCGTTTTCAAATCAGCTTCGACTGGTCGGCCTTGTTCGTCTAAGGAGATTTGTTTTTCGACGTTCAGGCCGCCTCGTTCGAAATCAACCTGGTGCCATTCCATGCCGAGCATCTCCCCTCGACGAAAACCGCCCAAAACCACTCCGAGGTAATACAACCGCCAATGCGGAGGCTCGTTCAACAGCTTCTCGATGAGAACCTCCACCTCGGCTTTCGTATAGGACTTCTTTCGCTCGCGTAAGGCCTTACGCTCCGCCTTATCAGGTGCCGGGCGTTTCACCCCTTTGATGGGGTTGTCGGCGATAATACGCCAACGTTCTGCGGCGTCCAGGACTGATTTGAGGGCCTTGTAGATGTTGAGCTGGCTGTTCGCCGCCAACGGCTTGTCTTTCCCGTCCTTTCGTCCTTCAGGCGACCGCAGGCGTGTCAGGAAGGACACGATGTGCATCGTCTTGATCTTGTGTAGTTCCATCGATCCGAAGACAGGGATGACGTGTGTCCGAAGCATATTCAAGTAGTGCCGACGTGTGTATGCACCTAGATGGAGATCGGCGTAGTTAACCTTCCACGTGTCCACAAACTCTGCGAACGTAATACGCTCTGGCTTCGTATAGAGCCCTGTTTCGATCTCCTGGCGAAACCTGAGGTACTCATGTTGCAAGTATTCTTGAAGTCGACGCTTTGACCGCAAAATCGATTCGTCCTCAATGCGAATCGTTTTCCTGTGTAAAACACGTTTGCCGTTCGTATCAAATCCTCCATCGACAGTGAGCCGCCACGACCGTTCGCTACGCTTTTCGATGTTGGCCATCGAATGGGTACCTCCTCATCTAAGATTCAAGATTGAAGTGCGAGGCTGTTTCTCACATCTTTTTCACCCCCTTTTATAGAACATACGTTCGTCTTCAAGGCGCGAAAAAGTCGCATCTCTTCAGCGTGATGTACGCATCCGGGATTTCGAATGTTGCGGCGACTTCCCGGACAGTCGAACATCCGGATGCCCGGATCGCGTCATCCGGCACCAACAGCTCGACTGCAAAAGCATTGGCCTCCCGCTCGATACGGTCGATCGAAAACAAGGTGTTTTTTCGAAGATACGGTGTACTCACCTTCGGATGTAATACCGCATGGCCCAGCTCATGAGCGCAAACGAAGCGGCGCAGCCCGAAGTTGTCCAAGAGGAGTTCGTTCAAGTGAATCATCGGGATCCGGCGAATCATGTTGTAGTACCCCAGGATGTTGCCCAGAGGTTCGTCCAGCACTTGAATCCCGCGTAAATCACAAATCTGAAATGGATTATTCGTCCCGTATTTCGAGATGAGTCGTTTGACGATCGCTTTGATGTTCACAGGAACGCACCTGCCGGGTTAATCTTTCCTGTACTTCTTGGGCGTGAATTTTTGCTTAGCAAGCTGCCGCGCAAGACGAATCGAATTTTCAAGCGACACGCGAAGCAGCTCTTTATCCTGCTCGTCCAACGGCTCGCCGTCAAAGGCAAGTGCGGCGTTGCTGTCCAAGCTCTCCATGATTCGCTCGAGCTCACGGGCGATGTCTAGATCTTCATTGCTTTTAGGTATACGGTTCTTGTCTTGATAGCCTATATTCGCTCTAAACAAACGCTCCATCTCTTCAAGAACTTCTTCTTCTGTATAGCCATCAGCGTACGCATCAGAAGAAAGATGACTAGGAGGGAGACCGTATAGAATATTAACATCTATTTTGTGATAATTAGCTATTTTCTCTAAATCGTAATGACTTGGTGTAGCGGCTCCCGTCTCCCAAGCGACATATGTTTCCTCGTCAACGCCGAGCGCGTCAGCCATTTGTCTCGTCGTTAATTGCTTCATTTTCCTCAGAGCGATGATGCGTTCGTTTATCCTTAATGGCGTATCTGTTCTACCCAAAAGATAATCCGTAGAGACGTCTAAAATCTGAGCAATCTTATCCAACACTTCGGCCGACGGCATGGTCCGCCCGTTCTCTATGTGCCCGACATTGGAACGTCCCATTCCAAGCTTCTTAGCAATGTATTCCTGGGTCAACCCTCTTTTCAAACGAATCTCCCTAATCCGTTTTCCCAGAGACACCCGCCTAAACCCTCCTTCGTGCTCAAAAAAATATGCCAAAGGGTACTCATAATACTTGACGGTACTCTGGATACCCTTTATACTGAAGGCATCCGAGCTAAGGATGGAGGTGAACGACAACGACACCAACACCAACTCAAAAACGACTGGCACTCACCGCTGCTCGCATCGACAAAGGTTTAAGCCGTCGCGAGTTGGCTAACTTAATAGGCGTCACCCCAGAGCATATCCGCAGTCTTGAGTACGGACGAGTAAAACCAAGCGCACCAATCATGGTAAAACTCTGTCGTGTACTCGAATGTACTCCAGAGCAGTTATTTGCAGATTTGATGTAACGGTACTTTGAATGTCGATTTAAGTGTAAGGCATGAGTGGGGTATTGTCAATACCATACCGAAGGGTACTTTCTTTTTGCTGTTGTTGGGTACTCAAAATACCCTTTGTCCTCGAAATGGGAGGAGTTGAGTATGTCCCTTTTTGAAGAAGCCATCCAGCAGACCAAAGAGGAGATCCTCACAGAACTCGAACGACGTTTGTGGGAACGACTCGAACCGCGTATCGAACAAGCTCTATTGGCACGGCACATGTCGATCGCGGAACTTGCCAAATATCTGCACGTCTCTGAGCCGACGGTGCGCCGGCTGATTCGAGAACGAACCATCCCATCCTTCCGTGTGCGTGGCCAGATTTTTGTACGTCAAACGGACGTGGATGAGTGGATTCGCAAACAAGTGGAGGTGATGCCATGAATACCGGAGTCCTTCGCGACGCTCGTCGGCGCAAGGGGCTAAAACAGCGTGAACTTGCGGAGGCCATTGGTGTCCACGTGCGGGTGGTTCAATCTTGGGAGTACGGAACAAAAACACCGTCACTCAAGAACCTCGTGAAACTCGCCGATGTGCTTGAGCTCGATCTTAACGAACTAGCAGGCAGAAACTGACCTCAAATCTGAGGTGAGCGAGAAGGGCATCCCCTTTGGATCCTCTGTACCTTGACAACTTAAACGAGGGGATACGGGTATGGCCGCAAGGGATAAGTTCGCTCGTAGGCTTTATGAACTCAGGAAAAGCCGTCTGTACGAGCGTAACGGGCAAGCGTTTTGCAGCAATCGACAAGTAGCCGATGAGTTTGGAAAGCGTCACGACAATGTCTTGCGAGACATTGCAAACCTCGACTGCAGCGAGGAGTTCCGACTCCTCAACTTTGAGGAGTCATATTACATCAACGAGCAAGGAAAGAAACAGCCTCAAATGCTCATGACCAAAGACGGATTCACCTTTTTGGTTATGGGCTATCGGGGAAAGAAAGCAACGCATTGCGTGAGAACTGCTTGCTTCGGATTGCCAGGGATGTAAACAGTACTTACTCCCTTACAGATCACTCAACCCACAAGTGGGGTGAGTAGCGTACCTTGACAGCTGAAACGAAGGGGTACGGATATGGCTGCTTGCAAGAAAGGCGCCCCGAGAAGGAGGTCCATCCCATGACTCGTGATCTCATGCAATTCACGTTCGACCAGCATGCCGTTCGCGTAGTCATCAAAGACGGCGAGCCGTGGTTCGTCGCAGAGTCGGATACTCAACTCAATCAACCCCCGTTCAACAAGGCGCGTGATTATTTGGGGTTTGTGTATGTGGTTGAGTACGGCTCTTTCATCAAGATTGGAAAAACGCAAAACCCGAACAAACGGATGAAGTCCATCAAATCAGTTGGTCGCAACTACGGTGACACAGCAATCGGCCGAATTCTCGTTTCTCGTCCTCACACCAACTTTGACGAAAACGAACGAATCATCCACGAGGCGCTAAGTCACCGACGGGTGCGAGGAGAGCTTTTCGCCATGACTATGGATGAGTTCATGGCAGGTAAGTTTGGGCTGACATTCCGGGATGACGTGGAAATGCTCCGCAAAAGGACGGAAGCCCGCGCGAATGTACTCAAGGGGCTGCTGTTTCCCGGATTGGTCACGCCAAATGGCAGGTGATTTCACTTGGATCGATACCTCCAACCGTTCTTCTTCAACGACTATGAGGTACGCGTGATTATCCGCGACGGAGAGCCTTGGTTTGTGGCCGCCGATGTGTGTCGCATCCTCGACATCGATACGAGTCTCGCGGTAAATGGCCGAGAGCGTGTTGATCGGGATGGGAACACGTACCGAAGCGGCGGTTTGGATGAGGATGAGAAAGGTACTGACATTGTCAGTACCCCTAAGGGGCCACAGGAAGTGTTGGTTGTTTCTGAACCCGGACTGTACTCACTCATCTTGAAGAGTCGCAAGCCGGAGGCTCGGGCGTTCAAGCGGTGGATCACGCATGAAGTCATTCCCTCCATCCGGCGCACCGGGTCCTACTCGCTACCGAGCACACCGATGACGGTCGAGGACTTAATCATCCTCCAGGCCCAGTCGGTCAAGGAGCTTAAGGCGAAAGTGGCGGAGCTTGAGGAGAAGACGCGGGTCGCCATGGCGCGGATCGACATCTTCGACACCGTGAACATCATTGGTGATCCGAAGCAACGTCTGAACGCGATGATTCGCAAGTACGCCGCGCGAAACGGCCTGACGTACCAGCAGGGCTGGCGTGATTTCCGCACCGCGTTTAACACGGCTTACCGGACGAACATCGTGCTCCTGATGGAGCACTACAAATCGAAGCACGGGCTGAAGTCCATCACGATGCCCGAGTACCTAGAGCAAGTAGGTCGGCTCGATGATGCGCTCCGGGTGGCAGACAAGATGCTGAATCCGCGCGTGAGCGAGAAGGCGGAGGCGGTGCAATAATGGCCATCGCTCTCATCGACGAATCCGACCTTCGCCGTCTCATCCGCGAAGAACTGAGCGCGTTGCTCGGTCAGATGCGGCTCGCGCAGTCTGCTGCGGACCTGCCGCCCGTGCTCACGGCGAAAGAAGCGGCGAAAGTAGCGCGCATTAGCTTGTACAAGCTATACGAGTTCGCGCGTCGCCCAGGATTCCCTGCCATCAAGGATGGTCGGGTACTGCGTATCCCGCGGGATGCGTTCTTGGCTTGGTTGGGGCAGAACTCAGCAGAGAACGACGGGAAACCGTGCGCGTGAGACAGAGATACAAGGATTGGGTGCAGAATGGTCACCCTCTTTCCAACGTCTCAAGAAACCTCTCCAGCGCTTGGCGTTGTTCTGGCGTGAGTCGGCTAATCCGGTCGGACGATGGCTGCTCGTCCGAGAAGAACTCCGACAAGGTGACGCCGAGCGCGAAAGCCAATCTTTGAGGAGGAATGCACAATGTCAAAAGAGCCGCTTCATCTCGAAATTCTCCGCATGTTGGCGGAACGCAATCTGTACATTTCGGAAGCTTTAGGTGTCCTCAAGCAAGCTGAGGAAGAGCTCGTGCATGGAGTTCGCCTCAAGCTTGAGTCTGCGGCCAAAAATACAGCGTTTGAGGTTTCGGGCGTACTTTGAGTGATTTGTTGTCGGCATCAATAACGATTTCAGCAGGACCTGAACATGAACACACGAGCAAATTGTCACTAAGCCTTATCAAAGCCGAATTTTCGCCTTTGACTTGCACTAAAACTTCGTCTTGGTTAGGGCTGATGTAGGCCTTCCAGCTCTCGTTTTTATGGATATCTATTGCCCAATCCGCAAGTTGTATAAGCATCCTGTCACTCCTTGCTTGAGATGGATTCAATCAAGCGATTCAGGGCGTCAAGTTGTTTCGGTGACAGACGTCGCGCATTCTCAATTAACTTTCGCAGTTCTGGCTCTACAGGAGGAGGCATGTTTTCGATCTGACCAGTCATGTATCCAGCAGCTTTCAGCAGGTCTTCAACCGGAATGTTTAGGTGCGGAGCGATCGCCACCAACGTTTCCGGATTGGGTGTTATTAACCCACTCTCAATTCGAGAAATCGTCGCGGAGCTTACGCCCGATAATTCGGCAAGTTTGCGCTGACTCAACGACTGACTTTCTCGCAGACGAGCAAGAAAGAGTCCGAACTCAACCTTGTCCATGGATTGGCCTCCACGCCTATCCTAAACGAATGTTTCATCGATGTATCACCCATCGATGATACATGTACGCAAAATTTTTTCGAAAGAGATGTTGCACGCTTGTATCGTTTGTGGTACTCTAGCGTTGCAACGGTGAAGCAGAAAGGTGGTGAAAACCGAGTGAGCCGCATCAAGGTGAAGGTCGATAAACTCGAGGAAATCCAGCGGCAACGAGGTTGGACCGACACCGAGTTGGCATCGAGATTGAACATTACGAGGACCCAACTTTGGCGTGTGAAACAGCCGGACGGCGACCCCAATCATGTGGATCCGGGTCAGAAGTTCATTTCGAATGTGTTGCGACTTTTCCCGGATAAGCCGTTCGAGTACTTCTTCGAGATTGATGTTGGGGATGAGGAGGTGAAGCGACGTGAGCGCGCCTGAAGCCGAGTTGGAGACCCTGCGAGCCGAAGTGCATCGCCTCCAAGAACGCCTCGCGATGCTGGAGGCAGGTCGAGTGTCCTACCGGGCCTCAGCGGAGCTCCGGTCCTACATCGAGGAGCAGTTGAAGACCGCAGGTATCCTTGCCTCCGAGCACACGAGGACGCGGCACATGCAAGTCAGTGCCGTGACCGAGTGCGTGAAGGTGGCGTTGGGGATTCGACGACTCACGGACCTCGGAGCCTGGAATCTCGATGAGGCCAAGGAAGTCGCAAGCGAGGTCATCAACCTCATCGCGCGCCACAGGAGCGGGTCGAAATCTTGATCTCGATATAGACGTCACGGTCATCCTCAGCCAGTTCTTCCGCGAGGTCGTCCAGGGCCTCACGGATGAAGTCGAGGATGGTCCGGGCGCGAGGTGTCAGGTGGGTGAACGTCGAGGTTTCGAGGCGGTGCATGAGGATTCTCCTTTCGAGGCGAGTTGAGATGGCCCGCGGGCCAGCCGATGCGGGACAAGCCACAGGCGAGGATGCCTGGTGCGGGCGAGGAGAGAGGAGACGAGACGAGGGGAGGTGAGGGGAGATGAAGCGGAAACCCAAGGGGCATTTGATTCTCCGCCTTCTCCGGGAGGCGGCTGGGATGAGCCAAACGGAGATCGCGATGGAGCTTGGAGGTGACCGTTTCTGGGTGAGCCGAGTGGAAAACGGCGGCCACATCGAACCGGAGACGGTCAAGAGGTGGGTGTCCGTGTGCGGAGGGGTGGAGCTGATTGACTGGCTGATTGACCACCTCCGGGCGTTGAAAGACTACGTTCGACTGCTCACGGACACAGACTACTACGCCTTCGCATGACACGGCGAGGCGAAACCATTCGACTTTGTGATGGGAGGTGAACAGGATGAGCATTGAATTGACGGCGGATGCGAAGTTGGCAATCTGGGAGGCGCAGTACGTTTCGCTTCTCTCAGACTTGGCGGCAGCTAAGTCTGAAATGTCAAAATCCGCAGGCCGTGACAGCTGGGAGACGGCGTACATCCGGGGCGCATTTGCTGCTTACCAACGGGTGTACGACGACCTACTCGCGCTGTATCACGACTTCTGCGGCTTTCGTCGTTTGCTGGGCGAACAGCAAACGACAGTGAGCGAATGAGGATCAAAGCGTATGTCCGATGGCTCCAGTGTAGCATGGATGGCCATCGGGCACAAGGGAGGAACGGACCATGGACTATGACCGGTGGCGGCTGATGACGCCCGAGGAGGACAAGCCTTGGGCGTATGAGTGGGCGGACGAGGACGGGGAAGATGAGCAGGAGACGACAGTCACCTGCTGGTCGTGTGGTGAAGAGGTGGATATCGACGAGGCGGTGCCGGACGGGACCTGCTGGCTGTGTGAGACGTGTGCGGAACTGCCACTGATGGACGAGGAAGGAGAGGTGACAGAGGTCCATGGCACTCCCGATGGAGGTTCGCTCGATTGTGCATGACGTCCTGTCGGAGCGGCTGTCGGCGGTCGTCGATAACCGCTTCGACGCCGGAGAGTTCCGCTTGTCGGAGTCCGCGAAGTGCGGTCGTTACCGTGTCGCCAAGGTGCTCGGGATGGTCAAAGAGGAGCACGACGAGGTGGACGCCGGGTACTTCGAGCGCGGGCATCTCATCGAGCGTTGGGTGGTCGAGGGATTCCGTCGCAAGTTCCCGCGGCGGTGCCGCACGCAGCAGACGGTCAAGACGCCGTTTGGAGACACGGGACACATCGACCTTTGGTTCCCGGCGGAGCGGCGCATCATCGAGGTCAAATCGGTATCGGACCGGGAACAAGACCTGCCAAGACCCGAGCACGTGATGCAGGTGCAGGCGTACATGCACTTTTTGCGGAACGCGCGCGGAGAACGGCGCGCGGACTCAAGCGAACTCGTGTATGTCCGGTACGGTCGGCAGCTGTCATACGAAGTGCACATCGTGCCATACGACGAGGCGGTGGGACAGGCCATCGAAGACGAGCTCCGCATGTTGCATGAGTACGCGGAGCGGTACGAGCTCCCACCCATCCCATCCGGGTACGACCCGATGTCGCCGCCATGCATGACGTATTACGGGCGGGCGGAGCGCTGCCCGCTGTGGTCGGTGTGCTGGAAGGGGAGCGATCGGGCGCCGAAGCTCGACGCGCCAGAGGTGGCGGACTGGGTCCGGGACCTCGCCATGCTTGACGCGGAAAAGAAGGCGCTTAAAGCCCAGGAGAAGACACTGGAGGAAGCGATGAAGGACATCCAGGCCAAGCTCGGGGCGTTGCTCGACATCTACGGTGTCAAACAGGTGTCGGCGGACGGCGTGACAGTGACGCGAACCGTGGTAACGCCGAAACCGAAGTTCGACATGGAAGCAGCGCTGGCAGACGGTGCACTGCCAACGGATGTGGTGGAGCGGTATCAGAAGGTACCCAAGCCCTATGAGACGTGGTATGTGAAGCGGCCAAAGGGCCAGAAGGAGGATGCGGAATGAGCAATGTAGTTGCGGTTCGGGAAGACGCGAACGTGGTACACGCTCAGACGGTGGAGTACGTTCCGTCCATCGTCGTGACGTTGGAGCAAGCGGCGGAAAACCTGCGCAAACTGGACCAGATTCGCCGCGAAATCATGCGCCCGGGCATCGACTACGCGCAGATTCCCGGGACGGATAAGCCAACACTCCAGAAGCCCGGAGCGGAACGTCTACTCCAGTTTTTCGGGCTCGGGCACAAGGTCGAGTGCATCAACAAGATTGAGGATTGGGAGAAGGGGTTCTTCTACTACCAGTACCGAGTGTCCATCCTCAAGCAGTACCCGACCCACACCATCGTGGTGGCGGAGTGCGAGGGTTCGGCCAACAGCAAGGAAAAGCGCTACCGTAACCAAGACGTATTCACCATCGTGAACACGCTGCAGAAGATGGCCATCAAGCGGGCGCTTGTAGGCGCGACGCTCCAAGCTACGGCCACGAGTGGGTTCTTCACGCAGGATCTCGAGGACTACGACGACCCACCTCGGAATGAACACCCAACCTACCAGGGTGGTCATCGCCGGAACGGGAACGGGCGTCCGCAACAGGCATCACGACCGCAAGCCTCGGATGACCGCGAAGATCGCCTGAAGCGGATGAAGGAACTGTCGGAGTTGGCCGAGGCTCATGGCCTCACGAAGCACGACCTCCAGGCCATCCGTGAGCAGTATACGAAGGACAAACTCCCGTCGATGGCGGTCATCCAACAAATTGAGGCCGAGGTCAAGCGGCGCATCGAGGAGATGGCAGCGTCGCAAGAGGCCGAGGAGATTGAGGCCGAACACGAGATGGCCGAAGATGGAGACCTGTTTGAGGGGCTGGAGTTTTGATGGAGGGAACACGAATGGAGCAACAGCCATTCTGGGACAAGCAAGAGACGGTCGGGGAGATTATGCGCGGGAAGTACAACACGATTGTGGTCAGCAGGTGCGAGAAGGACGGGCGCAAGTACGTCGACATCCGCAACTGGTACATCCCGCGTGGTGAGTCGGAATGGCGGCCTGGGAAGGGGATCTCGATTCCCTTCCCGGCGGCGAGGGAAGTCGTGAAGTATGTCGAGGAGGCGTTGGACGAATGACTGCTGTACGAACCCCTTCGTCTCTGGCAAACCACCCAAAGATTAAGCGTTTAGCGATGCACCTCGGCGAGAGTGTACCGAGTGTCTTGGGGCGAGTGATGCTCCTAGCTTGGTGGGCTGCGGATTATGCGAAGGGTGATGACATCACTCGATATGACTACGACATCGAAGATGCGGCGAGGTGGATAGGTTCTCCACGTGATTTCACAAGCGCTTTGTTCAAGAGCGCCATTTTGACGACGGATGAAGAAGGACACATCTACCTGTCTGGTTTTAGGTACGACGGAGAGAACGATTGCTTCGTATTTGATCTGAACGACTAAGGTGGCTGCCCTATGAACTACATGCGTGAGTTGAACGCGTTTCGCGATTGGGCGCTCCTAAACCGTCCGTCAACCGGTGAGGTTGCTTTATGGCACTCGCTCATGAGCATAAACAACGCGACCGGTTGGGTTGACTGGTTTACTGTGCCGAATCAAACGCTTCAACTGCTAACTGGGCTTTCGCGGCAGGGCCTCGAACGAGCTAGGAATAGGCTCATCCAACGAGGCTTGATCGAATACCAGAAAGGTCATTCGAATCACGCCGGGAAGTACCGAATGGTAAGCATTAGTGAGTGTCAAAAAGTAGGCACACAAGTAGGCACACCGATAGGCACAGAGATAGGCACACTGGTAGGCACAAACCGGGCACAGCAGTGGGCACAGACCGGGCAAAACGGTAGCACATTACTAGACAGAGACTTAGACAGAGACAGATCTGGTGTGTGTGTGTCTAACGCGCGTGCACGCGCGAGTGAGGTGCAAGAACCGGAACCTAGCGACTTACCAGAGGACTATGCGCTTGAGAATCACTATATGCCCGATGACTTCGACGAATTCGATGACCCATTCGCAGATGACGAGCCTAAGTACAAAGACCCGGCATTGGCTGACCCTGTGACAGCAGAGGTGCTTAAAGAGTTCTATGAGCGATTCCGGCTCATGCCTAACGAGACTCAGAAGTCGCTCATCAAGCGCTGCATCGACAGCGGAATGAGCCCAGAGCTCATTCGCTACGACATGGACGAGACAAAGCTACACAACGGAAAGCCTGGCTATCTCATGACCATCCTAAGGCGGCAATTGCAACAAGGCATCAAGACGGTCGAACAGGAGCAAGAGCAATTCCGACTAGTGGTCGCTAAGGAGACGAGGACGAAGAGCCGTGATCGACCCGTCGTATCGTTGGCTGAGCGACAGAAACGAGTCGCGCAGGCACTGGAGGAATTTGCGGCTGAGGAGGGGCCGTCATGAGCATGACGAGGGCACAGACCGTGCAAATCCTTCGCGAACTGAGTCTCGCGTACCCGATGGTCGAGTTCACGAAGGAGCGCGCCGAGCTATGGCACAAGCACCTCTGCGAGCTTGAATACGAAGACGTCGTGCAGGCTACCGACGAGTACATCCGGTCGGAGACGAAGTACCCCGCCATCGCGGACATCTACCAACGCGCGGTGAAAATTCGCGAGAAGCGTGAGAAAGCCGAGAAGGCGAAACGTGACGCGGCCATCGTGGAGGAGATGCGGCGGCGGGACCGGGAGCGCATCGACGAGACCATTCGAGAACTCCTGGAGAGCGTTCGAGCACACGAGAATCGGAAGGTGGAGAAGGTGAATGGGTCGACCGGTGGCGACAGCGCGAGAAGCGTACAGTGACGACGGGCCGCTCATGCCCATCAGCACGGTGCGACACGAGGAGAATCTCATCTCCTGCGTCCTGTACCACAACGAGGTTCTGGACGACCCGGACGTCTGGGTTAAGCCCGGCATGTTCCAGGACGAGGCCCTGGGGCGCATATGGGGTGCCATCCTGGAACTGCACGAGGCGAATGAACCCATCAGCGCAGCGTCTCTCGGAGGTCCATATCACCGGTTTGTCCAGGCCATCGGTATCGAGCGATGGGCAGACATTTCGACATCCTACGTGCCTGCGTCGGATGCCCAGAAACTCGCGAAGTGGATTCGCGAGGGGTTCAATCGTCGGGTTCTACAGGACGTCGCGAACAGGATTCTTCTCGCCGCGCGGGACCCTGAGAAACGTGATGACGAGCTCATCGAGATGCTGAGCGATTCGCTGCTGTATCTCGAAACCGAGAGCGACGCGGAGCGCGTGAGTGTTGGTGACAAAGCGCTGACGGCGTACTACGAGTGGCTGCTGAAGATTGACGAAGGAGGTGTGGAACACGGCATCTTAACCGGCTGGACCTCGCTCGACATTCTCACGCTCGGGTGGAAGCGCAAAGACCTCATCGTGGTCGGCGGTCGGACAAGCGTTGGGAAGTCGGCGTTCAGCATCGAAGTTGCGCTCAGGGCGGCCAGGCAAGGGTACAAGGTGCTCATCTTCTCGCTGGAGATGAGCGAGGAGCAAGTAAGGATGCGGATGGCCGCGAACCTGGCTAGGGTGCCACTCCATCTCATCGTCACAGGGAAGGTCAAAAAGGACGACCTGGACAGGATGAACAACCTGGGACCGTTCATCGCAAAGATAGGCGTATGTGACAAACGTGGCATGACGGCGGAGGAAATCGCGGCGGAAATGCGCCGGTACAAACGCAAGTACGGGCTGGACCTCGTCATCGTGGACTACATCCAGGAAATCGACGAGAAGCCGCTCAAACAGGACACGGCGGGCGCAGCCCTCGCAAGAGTCACGCGAAAACTACGAAAGGCCGCGCAAGTGTGTGATTGCGCCGTGATGACGTTGAGCCAGCTTCGTAGGGAAGCAGAAGGAAAGGCCCCAACGCTCGCAGATTTGTTCGGGTCAAGCGGCATCGAGACGGGAGCGGACATGATTATCCTGCTCCATCGTGAGCGGGACGAGGAGAACAAGAACGCGCTGCAGGTCCACGTGGCGAAGCACAGGAACGGCCCGACCGGCAAGATTGAGATGCACTACGACCCGGAACGCCAGACCATCCACGAGTTCGAGACGAGGAGGGAGTACGAGTGAGCAAGGTCGTGATGATGTTCGAGGACGACACGAATCACGGGGCGAGTGAATCCTATGCTCAGGTGCAAATCCCGGCCATATGGAGGGCGCTTGTTACGGTGGACAGGATTCTGACGGAGAAAGCACAGGAGGACCATGAGCGAGACAAGACCATCGAGAACCTGAAGGAGAACGTGGCTCACCTTGCCGCTACGGTCGCGGCGTTGCAACGGTCGCTGAACACCATTGCGGCGGAGCTACGCGGAATGGAGGCGAGGCGATGAGCCTGTTCGACGACGATCATCCGACCTGGAGCGTGGTGACGGTAGCCGTCCCGGTTCCGAGATTCGTCATCCACGAGCCGTCATACGCCTCCATCTCGCTCGTCGTATCGTGGTTCGATGTCGTGCTGCTGGCGCTCATCGGTTTCCTGGCCAAGCACGTGTGGTGGATGTGGGCCATCTTCGCGATATTGGCGGGGCTGTGTCTCGAGGTTGCGGTGTACACCGAGGTGACAGATCCCGCAGAGACGGAGGACGACGGCGCATGTGGACCGTGAAGGTCAACGGCAAGGTCATCGGCCAGATTCAGGACGAACGCGCTGTCGACAACGCGGTCAAGAAAATCCTCGAGCGCGCGCAGCAACGCTACCACGGGATGGTGAGCATCGTGTTCGAGGACGAAAAGGGCAGGCTGGTGAGGGTGGTTGGATTTCATGTGTGAGAGGAGGAGTCGGGGTGAAAGCCGTTCATGTGGGTGAGGCATGGCATGGGTGCAAGGTGTACAAGTTGCGCAAGTGCACGGTGATGGTGGAATACCACGTGGACGGCGGCTGGCACATGTCCATCAGCCATCCGGAGCGGTATCCGACGTGGGATGAGATTCGCGAAGCGCGGTATCAACTCATCCCGAATGATGTGACGATGGCGATGCTGTTGCCGCCGAAGGAAGAATACGTGAACGTGCATCCGAACTGCTTCCACCTGCACGAGGTGGTCGACAACGGGAGTGACATACCGATGATGCTGGAGGCGAAAGCATGAGCAACATTCTACCCGGTACGCGCGTCAAGTGGACGAGCCAGGTGGAGGTGGACGAGGGATGAGAACGCGAGCCGCCATCATCAGCGAGGGCTCAGCACGACACGAATATGACGCGTATCAAACGCCCCGATGGGTCATTGAAGCTCTGTTGGACAAGATCGGACCGCTGGTGCACGGCAAGACGGTACTCGAACCGTGCGCCGGAGAAGGCGAGATCGTTCGAGCGCTTCAAGACCGCGGTGCGGTGGTGACAGCCTACGATATTCAATCCGGGACTGACTTCCTGACGATGGACTGTGCCGGTATGCACTGGGACTGGTGCATCACCAACCCGCCGTACCGATACGCGCAGGAGTTCATCGAGAAAGCACTGAGCGTGGCCGACGAAGTTGTGATGTTGCTTCGTCTAGGTTTCCTCGCAGGACAAAAGCGAAAGGACTGGTGGCGAGCCAATCGGCCAAAAGTTGTGTACGTGTTATCCAAACGCCCAAGCTTTACGGGTCGAGGCACTGACAGCGCGGATTATGCGTGGGTGTTATGGAGGCCAAGACGGCACGACACGTCTTGCACGCTTCTGGAATGGATGTGAGGTGACTAGAAACATGAACAGACAACTAGCTCCTGGCACAAGAGTTCGAGGGATGAGAACGCGAGCCGCCATCATCAGCGAGTTGAACGAACTCTACCGCGAGAAGAACCGCCTCTACGGCGACAGTTTCCGTGAGACGTTGCGGGAGTTCGGAGTAGTCGCGGCCATCGTGCGGATGATGGACAAAATCAACCGGGCGAAGACGCTGGTCAAGCACGTTGATGCGTCGGGCGAGCACGAGGTCATCCACGTGGTGACGGACGTGCAATGTGCTGGCGAGAGTTTTCGTGACACGCTCCTGGACCTCGCAAACTACGCCATCATGACGGTCGAGTGGATGGACGCGCATGAGACAGACGAAGGAAGAGTCTTGGAGAAGGACCCGCAATCCTGGGCGAACGCTCAGAAGGAACTCGAGGATGCGTTGATGAGTCGTTTGCGGAACAAGATTCAGCCATGAATCAAGACGGAGGCGAGCGGAGTGAAGATGGACGTCGAGGTTGGAGACGAGTTGTATGTGATGCTCTCTGGACCTGGTTGCATTTCGCCAGACGGACACGAAGGTCGCATAGGGTCGATGCGATGCGAGTGGGTGACGGTGTACTACGTGGGCGAGCACTTCGTCACGGTGGAGGTGATGCGAGGGTACACGAGGTGGGGCGAGGCGAGAAAGTACAGGGTGGCGTACACGTGGGATGACCTGCAAAAGCGGTTGTTGTTGGCGAAAGGCATTCTGACATCGAACACAAAGGAGAGTGCGTAACGATGGAGTTGAAGGCTTGGTATCCGTTGATTTCGTATCGGTCGATGAGTTCCTACGAGAAATCTCCGTGTTGCTGCTGTGACAACTCTGCGGTCTTTATCATCAGCGCGCGAATCGACGGGGTAGCCCAGGAATACCACTTGTGTCACGATCATCTCGAAACTTGGGTGGCTCTGATAGAAGCCGGATGGCGCGACATCGTGTTGCAGACCGTGCGCACGGATAGAGGCTAAAAACCGAAGGAGGCGATTGACATGGCGATGCGACTGACGGCTGGATGGAACGACGACGACCGCATCAAGGGTATCGAGGCGGCCAAGAAGGAACTTGACGCGGCACTCGCAGAGTGGCGGCTCCGCGAGCGGCAGTACCTTGACGTTGAGCCTGGAGACTGGCGGGTTCACGACGCGCGATTGCTCAGGCTCCAGGCCGCGGAACTTCGGGTCAAGGCTGCAAGGTTAGAGTACGCCGCGGCGGTGGATGGGGTCAAGGAACGGTCGTGTTGGGGGGAACGAGGATGTTTTACTGGACGGACACGCTGAGGCTAATAGAATGGGGGGAACGTGGTTTGTCCACGGATGACATGTCCGGTGTGCGGGTGCGAATACAATCATCATTCGCGAGTCGAGGTGTTTGACCGAGAGCGAGAGGATGGACAGACGGTCATCAAGACGCCAGGCTCGAACGTCGTCCGCCTCTCGAAATTCAACCCGTCACCGAGGAGACACGCGATTCGGATACGCATGGAATGCGAGGACGGTCACTACTGGTTTCTGAACATCATCCAGCACAAGGGATACACGATTTTGGTGCCGGACTTCGATGTCATGCAGGACTGAAGGGGGCGGGAAGATGAGCGACGTACTGAACGACATTCAAGACGTGCGCCAAAGGGCGGCGGCCATCCTCAGCGGTCGGAAGTTGCAGATGCTTGAGGAGGCGGGTATGACGGTGGTGGACAAGCGGCGACTTGAGGCGTTGGAGCGGCTATACGATGCTGCGCGTCGCTGTGTGATGTTTGGCCGAGTGTACGGCGGAAGAGAATCGTTCATCAACGGCTTCGATTATACGATGTGGCGCGTGGCACACAAGGATTTGTGCGATGCAGTAGATGAACTGGAGGCGATGAAGTAATGCCGAGATACGAGGTTCTATTCTCTTGGAGCGGTTCGCGCTTGTACACCGTAGAGGCGACCGATGAATCCGAGGCGGAATCCATCGCGCTTGAAATGGCCCAGGATGAACTTTGGTCCGATGATTGGGATGAGATTAAAGCTGAGGTAGAGTTGGTTCATAAGCAAATGGAAGATGCGCGGCGGTTGGAGGCGTTGCAGCGAAGGAACTGAACAATAGAGAGGAGCGAGCGTGTGAGAATCCTCGGCATCGACCACGGGACGCGATACGCGGGATGGGCGGTACTGGACGTCAAAGGGGACAAGCACGAGTGGCTTGGGTACGGGCTCATCACGCTGACGGGGGAGGACACGCTGGACGCTACGATGGGGGCGCTACATACATCAGTGGCAAACCTCATCCAAAACTACGAACCCACCATCGTGGCGCTGGAAGAGCCCATGGCCATGCGGAGCGGGAAGGTGGCAAGGAAACTCATTCAGATGTATACGGCGGCTAGGCTTGCGGCGGCTCTGAAACACATTCCCATCCTCGACATCACACCGCAGACGCTGAAACTCTACACCGCAGGCCATGGGGCAGCGGAGAAGGACGACGTGGCCAGGGCGCTGGTTGAGCACTACGGGCTGGACTACGACGAGATTGCCGTGCCGGAGTACTACAAGTCAGGCAAGCGCAAAGGGGAACTCAAGGGACGGTTGTACGACGTGAGCGATGCGTGCGGGCTGTGCGTGGCGGCGGTGCGGATACTCCGCGACACCATCAAAGGCGGTGGGCAGGATGCCGGACTGGATGCTGTCAATAGCGCGGGGACGAAACGGAGTGCCGATACGAAACATTCGTCTCGAAGACGAGCGCAAGCCTGAAGCCTCGCCGGTTGTGACGTATCGTATGTCGCGCGAGGAGATGGAGGCGTACCTGCGCGAGAAGTACGGGGACAAGCTCGACGGAGCGAAGAATGGTACAAAGCCACGAGGTCGGTCGAAAAAGGAGGATCGTGCGGCCATGGATGTGACGATGGAGGACATCCGGACGCCTGTGTTGACGCTGGAGGAATATCTGGAGCGGCGCGTGGCGGGCATGCGCAGGCCGGAGATATGCAAGGAGTTCGGCATTGACCGCGACGAGCTTATTCGAATCCTGCGCGAGTGGGGCCTGCGCGACATGGTGCGCGAGGGCCGCGTACTCATGAAGATATCGAGTTACATGGCTGGCGGGATGGCCTTCGACGAAGCCGTGGACGAGGCTATGCGTGTCGAGTTCGGCAAGGACTACGCGAAGGCCGAGACCGTGCGCGACGAATCTACGGAACCTACCGAAGAGGAGCAAGCGAGGGAACATCCCGAGGATATCCACAACGCTGAGGACAAGCCTGTGGAAACTGTGGAGGCGACGGAGGCCGATGACATAGCGACGGAGACGGCTGAGGCGCTATTGGGTGCGAAGGTTGTGGAGGACGACACGACGGTGGCCGAGGCGAATCCGCCTACAAATGCGGACGATGACACACATGCCGTAGCACGTTTGATTGCACCTCGAAAGGTGACAGTGACGATGACGCTCGACGAGTACATCATGCGCGCGGCATTCGAGGCGATTGTCGATGACGTGCACGAGACCGCGGTCAGTAAGGGCTGGCACGAGACGAAGGTGCCGATGCCCATCCATCTGGCGCTCATCCACAGCGAGGTCAGCGAGGCGCTGGAGGCGGACCGCAAGGGTTACGGCGAGGCTAAGGTGGCCGAGGAACTGGCGGACGTGGTCATCCGCGTGATGGATACGGCAGCGGCACACGGGCTGGACTTAGCAGGTGCGTTGTTCCGCAAGATGGCCATCAACAAAGAGAGAGCGTATCGGCACGGCGGGAGGAAGTACTGATGGGCGATGAAGACGACTTCGCGATCTACGACTGGCGACCGCTCAAGGTGCGCAAGGGATTGCCGACGGTGATTGAGATGACGCTGGTGGTCGGGGACGAGGTTCGGGTGCTGGAGTACGTGCTTCGGCACCCGGACCAGTGGCAGCCGAAGCGGAAGAAGGCGACAACGAACAACGCATAAAGTCCGGGGAGGGACGGGTGGTGTTGGCGTTGGCGGAAGCGGTGACGATGGAGCAGAAACTGCGCCGGTGGAACTATCTTGAGCGGCGGCGTCAGCATCTCGAACGGCGCAAGGCGATGTATGAGGAGCGTATCGAGCGTCTGAGGGACGAACTCACGAGAGAGGGCATCCTGAGCGCCATCACGCAAAAGTACGAGCACATGCTGCTCGGGTTGCCGTCGGCCAAAGACAAAATCTACGATAGGCAAGCGGAGCATTTGGTTGCGTCACTCGACGCACTCGAGGAGTACATCGCGAAGTACGACAGCATCGAGCGCGAATTGCGTTCCGTCACGCGCGAAATCGAGGAGATTGAAGACGCTGTGGCGTGCCTGGAGCCGCGGTATCAGCAACTGCTCACGATGTTCCATCGTGACAAGATTCCGTGGCGCGACATCTGCGAGACCATGTACATATCCAAGACGCGCCTGTATGAGATGCTGGAGACAGCGTATCAGATGATGGCGATTTGAGGCGGAATGAAACCGGAATGGAAGCGGAACAACACAGGAATGGATGGCATGTATCTTTTTGCTGGTTGGTCTATCATGATATTGCGCGGACTTGCACCGAACGCCGTAGGCCGCAGGCGCGCCGCACCCTTCAAGTCCCCATTACGATACATCGCCAGTGGCGATACGCCACTCTCGCCGCTGGCGTTGGGCGTCCGAAATCCATCATAGCACGGATGATGGGGTCGGGCTCGGGCGTCCAACGCTGGCGACGATGCCAGCACATCGTGCCATCGTCATGAACATCGCCTCCTCTTTGCAGTGACCCGGTAGCACATCGCTGCCGGGTATTTTGTTTGCGCCTGGGAGTGTGGATCGCTTTGAAGATGCACGGACGCGACTTGGTCTCCGTGGACCGCGTGGGACTCCGTGATTTGAAGTGCATGCGGTGCGACAAGCACGCCGAAATATGTGACCTAAATGACCACGAATTCGCGCTTTGCGAGGGGTGCTGGCTCGCGTGGGACATCCGCGAAAGCGGGCTGGCGACGCAGATTGACCCGCAGAAAGCGCGGTTGGATTGGGAAACGGAGCGAAGCGAAGGTGGACGAACAAACAAGAGACGACTCAAGAGGCTCGCCAAACTCCTCGGAGAAGCCGAAGCGACTCAGGATGCTCGAACCATGTCGCATGGGCTATGACTGTGTGTGGGCGAAGAGGGCAGCAGAGAATAAGGTTACCTGTCTAATGGTACGCTGTTGGTTTCTGGCGATTCCTACGGTTCGACACAGCGAACGAATGGGCGGATCTCGCGGTCAAAACGGTCGAATTCGTCCGATGAAACTGTGATGTACACCGGATTGGCTAAGCGCCCGTAACGGGAACGAACTTCGTATAGCCAATCGTGTGCAACTAACCCGGTGGGTACTACATGATAATACGCTGATGGGGTTGGGTGTTTTAAAATCACAATTTCATCAAGCGGATACTCGACGTCATTTCCGAGACAGAACTTGCCGTCTTGGATTTTTACAGCATCAAGTGAATAGTACATGAAACACCTCCTTTCGTGCTGCCCTCTTCATCCCACATGATACAGGGATTAAGGTGTGATGCCTGTGAAAATTGTGACGGTACCAATAGGGAAACTGAAGCCATCGCCCTACAACCCTCGTCTCGACATCAAGCCTGGCGATCCGGTCTACGACAAACTCAAGCGTTCCATCGAGGAGTTCGGCCTTGTTGAGCCCATCGTATGGAACAAGCGCACTGGGCGCGTGGTCGGTGGTCATCAGCGACTTAAGGTGCTGCAGGAGATGGGTGTCGAAGAGACGGAGGTTGTCGTGGTCGATCTCGATGAGACTCGCGAGAAGGCGCTGAATCTCGCGCTCAACAAGATCGAGAACGACTGGGACTTGCCGAAGCTGAAGGACCTGCTCGAGGAACTGGACACGGGCGAGATCGATATTGAGTTGACGGGATTCGACGTCGATGAGATTGAGCGGCTTATGACAGCCTTCCCACCTGACGATACGGACGACATCGAGAGCCAAGTGTGCAAGGAAGGGAAGTTGGTGCGCTGTCCGTATTGCGGGAGTGACTTCGAGGTGACGTGATATGGAACGGAAGAAGCATCCTGGCGGCCGACCTACGAAACTCACGCCCGAACTGCAAAAGAAGATTTGCGACGCAATCCGCGCTGGCGCGTACATCGAGACGGCTGCGGCGTATGCCGGAGTGAATAAGACCACGCTCTACGACTGGCTTAGGAGAGGCGCAAGGAGTAAGTCGGGCATCTATCGAGAGTTTTCCGACGCAATAGAAAAAGCGCTCGCGGAAGCAGAAATGCGAGATTTGCTAATCATCGGAAAGGCTGCAGAGGAAAACTGGCAAGCCGCAGCATGGCGACTCGAACGCAAGTTCCCTGAGCGATGGGGGCGCAAAGACCGCATGACCGTCGACGCGCACCACACAGGCGAGGTCAAGATGCGCGTGGAGTACGTGGCGGAGTGGGGAGCGGACATCGATGGCGGCGAAGGCGAAGACGAGAGAGCCGGAGACTAAGGAGCTGCGGCTCAGGCTCTACACGCCGCACGATGGCCAAAAAGTGCTCCATCGCAGCCAGGCTCGATTTCGAGTGGCGACGTGTGGGCGACGTTGGGGCAAGACCTATGCCTGCGCAAACGAAATCGCGAAGTGGGCGTGGGAGCATCCCAACGCCATGACATGGTGGGTGGCTCCGACGTATCGGCAAACGATGACGGCATTTCGCATTCTGACGAGGAACTTTCGACCCGCTATCGAGTCCGTGTCGCTCACGCACTTGCGACTAACGTGGAAATCGGGAAGCGTGACAGAGTTTCGCTCGACCGAAAACTACGACGCGCTGCGCGGCGAAGGTCTCGACTTTCTCGTGATCGACGAGGCGGCGATGGTACCCAAGGAGGCGTGGGAAGCCGCACTTCGCCCGACGCTCTCAGACAAGAACGGCAGGGCCATCATCGTGTCCACGCCCAAAGGACGCAACTGGTTTTACCACGTCTGGGCGCGCGGTCAGGACCCGGAGTTTCCAGAATGGGCGTCGTTTCGGTTTCCGACGAGCGCGAATCCGTACATCCCGCCGGACGAAATCGAAGAGGCGCGCATGACGCTCCCGGCGGACGTGTTTCGGCAGGAATATGAGGCCGAGTTCTTGGAGGACTCGGCGGGCGTGTTCCGCGGCATCTGCGACTGCATCGCAGGGGAACTGGATGAACCCAAACCTGGGCGACGATACGTGGTCGGATGGGACGTGGCAAAACATCAGGACTTTTCGGTGCTCGTGACGATGGACGTCGAGCGCGGGCACGTGGTCGCCTTTGACCGCTTTAACCAGGTCGATTATGCGCTGCAGCTCGAGCGAGTGCGGACCATGTGCAAAAAGTACAACAACGCGCGATTGCTGATGGACGCGACCGGCGTGGGCGATCCTCTGTTGGAGCAGGTCAAGAGAATGGGCATCCAGGCGGAGGGCTACTCGCTCACGAACACGGCCAAACAACAACTCATCGAGCACCTAGCTGTGAAAATCGAACGGCGGGAAATCACATTTCCTGACATCCCGGTGCTGGTGCATGAGCTGCAGACGTACCAGTACGAAGTCACGCGCGCGGGGAACATCCGATACTCCGCACCCGAGGGTTTTCACGACGACTGTGTGATTGCGTTGGCGTTGGCCGCGTGGTGTTTGCGAGCGGAGTCTGGGTACTCGGGGCTGTGGGAATTCTATCGTTCGCTGAAAGGGGACCGGAACGAATGAGGTCAGACGACATCAAGAATCAGATTGACAAGCTGAAGCAGGAAGTGACGGAACTCAAGGCTGAAATCCACGACCGACTGGAGGCCATCAAGCACTTGTTGGCGGTGTATGACGCGATGGTGGACGAGGAAACGAAGGCAAACGCAAGCGGGCCGAACCCGAGGTGAATGAACGGGCAGGCCCGCTTGTTGTGTTGGCGTTCAGGCTTGCGCGGAAGAAGCGCTGGCCATCCGCTTCTTCTTGCGGTCGGAGCGCCACGCGAAGAATGCGAGGATTGCGAGAATCAGCGCGATGACGCCCCACACCGTCTGGTCATGGTAGGGCGTTGTGGCACCGTCCATGATGCCGAAGATAGCGGCAAGCACAAGGCAGATGGTGGAGACAAGTGGCAAACCGAATGCGAATGCACCGCCGAGCAGGAAAAGAACTGCGACGAGTAAACCCACGGCACCGCCTTGAGCTAGACCCTGCGAGTGCGTGATGGAGCCTCCCAGACTCACGATGAGCGTCTGAAGACCGACGATGACCATAAGGATGAGCGAGATGATGCCGACGGCAATCTTCATGCGCGAATCACCACCTTCCCAACTTTGGTTGATTCGTCCTTATCATACCGCGTGAAAGGAGGTGGCGGAAGTGCCTGTGGAGATCTTCGGGCGACGACTGGGGTACAACGGACCCGACCCGACCTTGGGTGCACCGTTTGCGTCACCGTATTACACGCCGCCTTCGTCGGATGTGTCGGTTGTTGGGCAGATGGGACCGGGAAATCCGGGGACGGACTTCCCACTCGGCGGTGAGCCACGACAGTGGGTGTATCGCGTCGGGTGGAACTTTCCGACGACGCCGGACAGCGACCGACAGGTCGACGGTCGTCTGCTCCGCATGCTCGCGGACGTCACGTTTCTCATTCGCCGTGCGATTGAGATTCGCAAGGCGCAGCTGACGGCGCTCGAGTGGGACATCGTACCGAGTGCAGCTGCGTTGCAAAGCCCCGAGCTCGGGAACACGCAACGGGAGCGGACACGGAACCTGCAGAGGCGATACGGAGCGCTCATCGAGGAGTTGCGCGAGTTTTTCGCGTATCCCGAGGCGTATTACACGACACGGGACGGAAAGCGATGGTACCGCAAAGGCGAGGTCAGCTGGGCGGACTGGCTGAACGCCGTCATCGAAGAGTATTACGTCGGCGACTGGCTCACCATCTGGCCGCAGAAGACGCTCGGCGGGAAGCTCATGGCTCTACGGCGCGTCGACGGCGAGCACATCAAGGTGCTCATTGGCCTCGATGGACGCATCCCGGCACCACCACTTCCCGCGTATCAGGTGTTTGCGTATGGCGCTCCACGCCTGACGTTTACGCAGGACGAGCTATACTACTGGCCAAAGAACGTGCGGAACATTACACCCTACGGGTTTTCGCATGTCGAGCAGTGCATGATCCTCATGCTCCTACTCCTGCGCTACGATCAGTTCAACTTGGCCATGTACAACGAATCAACGCTGCCGCTTGGCATCCTGGAAGCGCCGGAGAACGTGTCGCCTGAGCAGATCAAGGACATCGCGGATTTCTTGAACGGCGCGGTGGCGACGGTGGCAGACAAGATGCGCGTGTATCCCGCACCAAACGGGACCAAGTGGCAACCCATCAAGCCGTTCACTTTTGACCGCACGTTCGCGGACTACGTCATCGACCTCGCGTGTCTTGCCATGGGCGTGACGCGGCAGGAGATGGGCTTTGCACCGTCGGGACAGCACGGGCTTGGCGGTAGCGGGCATGCGAACGCACAGGAAGACCTGGAGTATAGGCGCGGCATCATCCCGCTTGCGAAGTGGCTTGAGGAGAAGATGAACCGCATCATCCGCGACCACTGGGGCACGAATCTCGTGGAGTTCCGGTTCACGGAGCTTGTGTCGGACAGCGTAGCGGAGAAGTACGACGCGAACGACAAGGCCATCCGCAGCGGGCAGGTGAGCCTCGACCAAATCGTCGAGGAGCTTGGCGGTGAGGCTCCTGGATGGGGCCACATGATTGAGACCAAGGCGGGCGTCATCCTGCCGGAACAAAACCTGCTCATCACGGCGTCTGGCATCTACGAGATCAAGCCGCCTGAACCAAACGCGAATCCTCAACAGCCTCAGCAAGCGCAACCCCGACAGACGAACGAACAGCCAGAAGACAAGGACAACGAACAAGAGGACGAGGAACCGCACCAGGCCGAGAAGGCCGCGAAGGCAGCGCCTGTGTTCGGCACGACGTCCACCGAGGATGAGGACGATGAGCGGAAAAAGCACGAGGAAGAGTTGATGGCGGCATTTCTCGTGCTGATGCACCTCAAACGGCAGGGACTGAAGGGGCGAACGTTTGCTCGCTGGACGGACGTCAAGCGCGCGTTCTCGCTCACAGAGGACGAGGTCGCGGCGCTTGCACAGGACATCGCCAAGGCACGCGTCAAGGCGTATCTATCGGCCTATGGCGTGTTGCCGCAGAGTGACTGGGCGAATGCACCCGAGCCCGTCAAACGCGCCGTGGAGCGCATGACGGAACTCGCCGTGCAACATGCGAAGGGTATCGCGGAGACGTGGCGGAAGGACCTCGAACAAGAGGTCGAGAAGCTGCGCGCGCAGGGATTCAAGCCCTCCGACGTGACGGATGCGCTCATCGACTGGATCGAGAGCCGCGAAGGTTGGAAGGGCAAGGAGATTGGCATCACGGAGGTCACGGACGCCATCACGCACGCGCAGAAGGACTGGGCGGACGAGCATCCAGGCGAGACGGTGGACGGGCGCATGCGATGGGTGGCTGTCATGGACGACAACACGTGCGAGCACTGTCGCGCCATGCACGGGCAGATTGTCGACCCGAAAACCGCGAAGCCGCCGATGCACCCGAATTGCCGATGCACATTAGTCCCGGTCGGTCGCAACGGATGAGACCGGGAGGGAGGTGATGAGATGGCCGATGTAGCGGTGACCAGTGACGCACAGGCGTTCGCATACGCCGAAATCCTCAAGGCGGAGAAGCAGGAGGATGGAAGTCTCGTCATCTACGGCAGGCCGTCGAAGGAAGAACTCGACGTCGACCAGCAGATTGCCGACAAGGACTGGCTGAAGCAGGCGTTGCCAGGATGGTTCCAGTGGGGCAACATCCGCGAGATGCACGCGCCGAGCGCGGTCGGGGCAGCGGACAAGCTGGAGTTTGACGAGAACGAGGACCCTTGGATTCGCGCGAGGATTGTCGACCCGGTGGCCATCAAGAAAATCGAGTCGGGCGTATACAAGGGGTTGTCCATCGGCATCAAGCGCCCGGTCATCAAGCGCGACCCGGAGGCACCTGGAGGGCGCATTGTGGGCGGGGAAATCGTCGAAATCAGTGTGGTGGACCGTCCTGCGGTGCCGAGCGCGAAGTTCGACGTGGTCAAGAAGATGGCCGGGGCGCAGGACGAATGGCTCGACTGCCAGACGGGCTTTGTGCTGAAGTCCGCAGAAGGTGAGGGGCCGTTCGACGAGGACGGCAACCCCATCTTGCAGCCGGGGCATCCACGGGACGCGGACGAGCCGCCCATCAACGAGATGCTGAACGACTCGGACGAACCGGTCGTGCTGACGCAGGACAGCCACAGTGTGACGGTGCAGGTGGGTCGAAAGATCTACCGCATGCCGTGGGACATGGACGAGGAAGGGAACATCATCATCGGCGAACCGCAGGACGTGACGCCGTGGGAAGACGCACAGGAGGAGGTGAAACAGGTGGAAGGCGACGTGGACAAGGCCATGTGGTCCACGGAGTACATCAACGACCTGCCAGACTCGTCCTTTGCGTACATAGAGCCTGGCGGAAAAAAGGACGAGGAAGGTAAGACGACGCCGCGGTCGTTGCGCCACCTGCCGTACAAGGACAAGGACGGCAAGATTGACCCGGCGCATGTGCGAAACGCACTGGCCCGTCTCGACCAAACGGATATTTCGGACGAGGCGAAGGCCGAAGCACGCCGCAAGCTCATCGCTGCGGCGAAGGAGGTGGGCATCGAAGTGAGCGAGGAGAAGAACAAGGAGACCGAAAAGGCGACCGGTCTCAACGTGGACGACCTCATCAAGGCGGCGGCAAGCGAGGCCGTGAAAGCCGCGATGGACGTCGCGAACGGTCAGAAGGTCTTGTGCCAGCAGTGCAAGAAGACCGTGACCATCACGAAGAGCCTTGATGGAACCGAACTCACAGGAGGTGTGCGCGTGAAGGGCGTCGCGGACTGTGGGCATACGGTCCACAAGTTCGTGAAGGACGAGCTCATCAAGGCCGACAAAACTGAAAAGAAAGGCGACAAGGAAGACGAAAAGAAGCCCGACGAGAAGTCGGAGGGCAAAGGCGACGAGAAGAAGCCGGAGAGGAGCACAGAGCCGGATGAGGAGAAGGCCGCACCTCCGCAAGACGAGCCCGTGAAGGAACCTGATGGGCGCGACGAGGACCCGGACAAGAAACGCCAGGACGACGAGATTGAAAAGCGCGTTCGGGCGGTCTTGGTCAAAATGGGCATCCTGAAGGACGCAAATCCTGAGGACACCGCTCGTGCGGAGGCGACGAGCCAGAAGCTCATCCGTGACCTGCGCGACGCGCACAAGGCGCTTGGCGACCGGATCGAGGAATGCGCCATGGCGCTCGGTGGGGATAGCGCAGGGAAGGCCGCAAATCCGGCTGGCGGACCGTCTCGCGTCGAAGGGGCTGACCCGCGCGAGATGATTGCGGCGCTCAAGAAAGAGGTTCGCCGCCTCATGGACATGATTGAGGACGGCGAGCGCGAGATGGGCCACAGTGATAGGGAGCCCACGAAACCGAACCTCGGCGATGACCCGGTGCCACCGGCGAGCAAACCGAAAGGCGACGGCAACATCAACTTCACGGAAGGCGACTTCAAGGCCGTCGTCGCGGACGTGGTGAAGTCCATGATGGCGGACCACGCCAAGGCCGCGGGAGCTACGTCTTCGATGGACCCTGTGGACCTCGGTAAGGCCGTGGGCGAGGTTGTGAAAGGTGTGCTCGAGCCGCTTGTCCAGCGTCTGGACCGTGTGGAGCACATGGCACAACCGAACCCGTTTGTGTTCGAGGCCGAGAAGTTCTTCGCCATGAATGGGGACGCCACGTCATCGCGCGCGGATGCGTTGAAGAACGTCCAAGAGGAGATGCGCAAGCTGAACCCCAAAGACCAAGAGCGCGTGTTGGCGGCAGCCATCGCAAAGGCTCGCGGTTGGGCGTAATGCGAACGGCATCTCGCGTGAACGAAGACCGCTAAGACCACGCCTGAGAGGCAATGACGCCTGGACGTGGTGCGGGTAGACGCCTTGCAAGCTAAGACATCTATCCACACTGCGAAAGGGGTATTGAACATGGCATACACACCTTACGGGAGCCTTGGTGCGGAGATGCAGGAAGTCGTCGCCGCGCTCAAAGGCTTTTTTGCTACGAATCCGCAACCCTCGAACCTCGACAAGGACGTGATGGCCGACCTAATGAAGTTCGGCATCTCGTCTGGCATGCAGCCTTATGACCTGGCCGAGTATGCGGTGTTTCTGCAGCCGACGTTCTCGCCACTTCGGAACCGCATTCCACGCCTGCGCCGTCGGGGCAAGAACTTCCAGCACAAAGCAGTGACGAACGTTGATACGAACAACGTCTCGGGCATTGCCGTGGAAGGTCAGCTGGCACCCGCCATTAAGACGCAGTTCGCGGACGTGACGACCTACTTCACGTCGTATGGCGTGTCGAGCGACCCGGTGACGATGGAGCAGTTGTTCGCGGGCGAAGGCCCGTCCGGCGAGTTCAACATCGACAGTAGGGCGGTAGCCGTTGAATTGGTGGCGGCCTAATGCGGCGACGCATTAGTGAAAACCTCGCTGTATCGGTAGACACCCTGGTAGAGTTATAATTTTGCTAGGGCAATACCGAGGCAACCTCCATTCACTGTGATGGAGGGGTCCGTAGAGACTGAACGCGAGGGATCTCGATGTGATGTACAGAAAGAACAACATAGACTGGTCGCGAGTGATTGAAGATTACGAATCCACTGGGTCGATTGTAGAAGTCGCCAAGATGTACGGGTGCTCAAATGGTACTGTCCACTACCATTTGCGAAAAATGGGGTATAAACTTCCACCGAAGAAGGGCAGAAAAGTCCCTGAAGATAGACGAGCCAAATTGGCCGAGATCAATCGGCGACCGGAGAAGAGGGAAGCAGCAAGGCGCGGAGGAATTAAGGCGTTAAAACGCGTCCAAGAATCTAACACATGGGAACCTACGCCGATTGAGAAAAAATTAACAGACGCTCTTGTTGCAAGAGGGATATCCCATCGTACACAGTGGACAATTGGACGATACGTAGTGGATGTGCTTCTCGAGGAGTATCCCGTCATCATAGAAGCGGACGGTCTACATCATCGACTGCCAAGTGGAATTAAACGTGACAGAGAACGTGACCAGTATTTAACGTTTGAGTGAACACCTGTACCAGAGATGGTCGGATCCCGCATACCGAGAGAAGATGCGGGCTATTATGGCCGAAGTCAATAGACGACCCGAAAAGAGGGCTGCTTCGGCTAAAGCATGGCAAACAAGACGTAAAAACATCGAGATCATGATACAGTCCGAACTGCATGGTAACATGCAGAGCGCGGCAGAAATGACCGCGCCACAATGCGATACGTGATGAAACCCACTATCGCATTGGGGTAACAGATTGCGCCAACCTACTGAAAGCCATGTTCATCAAAGAGGAGCGCCTGATGCTGGGCGGGCTCGGTTCGCAGCAGCAGGTGTACACGGTCAACAACGCACCCGTGAACGGTCTTACGCTCACAATTGGCGGTGCGATGGGAAATGCGCCTGCGGGCGGCACGCTTACGGCGAGCACGACGGGCGGGACCATCCCGGCTTCGACCACGGTGTATGGCGTGTACACGGCGATTTCGGCGTTCGCCATCCCGACGGGCATGCCGACGAACCAAGGCTTCATCCCGTACAACCAGACGACCGCTGGGCAGTCGCTGCCGAACACGTCGTCGCTTAGCGTGACGACCTCGTCTTCGGGCGGGACGAACAGCCTCGTGTTTACGCCGCCGAACTACACCGGCCCTGTGCCTGTGCTCGCCTGGGCGTTGTACCTCGGCACGAGCGCGAATGGCCCGTTCTACTTCGCGGGTGCGACGACGGGCGCGCCGCTCACGGTGACGAGTGTGCCAACGAGCGGTCTGCAACCGCCGACAACGGACAACAGCGCGTCGGTGGGGACGGGACCGAACGGCCTCAATGGCTCGTTCAACGGCATCTTGGCGTGGCTATTCGCGCAGGGTTCGGGTGCTACGATTCAGCCCGTGAACGGCGCGCTTACGCTGAATGCGGTCAACACGGCGTTCAGCAATGCGTTCACGAACGCGTTCGCGAACCCGGACCATCTGTACTGCTCGGCGCACGACATCCAGACGCTCACGAACCTGCTGATTGGCAACAACACCGGTCAGCCGTACTGGTTCGCCGCGAACCAGGGCGATGCGCAGGGGCAGATGACGGCGAACTTCCGCGTGTCCCGTTATCTGAACCCGGTCACGTCGAAGATCATCCCGGTCGACGTGCACGCGTACCTGCCACAGGGCATCATGCTTGGCCTGACGGAGGAACTGCCCGACTGGTACGTGGGCAACAACGTGCCGGATGTCGTGGTCTGGGTTGGCTCGATGGACTACCTGGAGATCGACTACCAGCCCATCTCGACGAACCCGACGTGGATTTCGGAGATTCGCTGCTTTGGCGGCCTGCACATGTTCCTGCCGTCGCAGCACCTCGCCATCACGGGTATCTCCGCGTAATCGCATAGCATATCCGACGCAGACGAGACGCCTTGGCTTCAGCTGAGGCGTCTCTTTGCGTTTGTGGACAGGGAGGCGAACGACACGATGGGCAATCACCCGATGGAGCCTGTGCAATTGGCCATCGAGGACAAGAACTGCTGGGGCGTGACCTCGCCCGACGGAAAGGTCCGATACGACGCGAAGGACCACGTGGTCGAGGTCCCGCGCGCGGAGGCGGAGCGTCTACTGGGTACAGGCCATCCCATGATTTCGACGTACCGCAAGTACTGGGGTGGCGTGAACATGAAGGAACTCGAGGAAAGAGCAAAGCAGTGGGAAAGGATGCGTGAATCATGGCCTACTACAAGCACCCGGTAATCGACGGGGACGGAGAGATGTCCATCACCATGCCGGATGGCACCGTCAAGACCATCCCGATTGTGGAGGGCGTGGTGGATTGGCCGGACGGCGTGCCGGTGCACAGCCGATTCGAGCCTGCGCCTGAGCCGGAAGCGATGCGCGAACTGAAGCGCAAGCAGAAGGAAGAGGAGCTGCGCAGGCTGGCCGCGGAACTCGGCGTCACGGTGCAGTTTGCGAACGATGGTAGCGATGCCGAACCAAAACGCATGACCAAGGGACGGACGGCCACCACGAAGGCAGATGAGTGACCATGCGGTCCTATACGACGGCGCAGGAGTTTATGCTGCACCCGACGGGCGTCAACATCACGACCATTGTGCCGAACGGAACGGCTGGGCAGGACACGTCGGAGTTGACGTTGCTCATCCAGATGGCCTCGTCGGCCATCGACCAGTGGTGCTTTCAGCCGCTGTACGCGCATGAGCGGACGGAGACTGCACATGTCCGACCGAAGACCATCGGCTTGGAAGTGCGACTGAGCCACTTTCCTGTGCAGCAGGTGGTGTCGGCGCAGTGGCGGCAAACGGCGATGGACTCGTGGCACACGATCAACACGCAGGCCGTGGACCTGTTTGGGGAGCTTGGGAGCGGGCACAAGTACATCGCGTATGACTTCCCGTATGGCGCGAGCTACGGCTGGGGACAGCCACCGCTCACGGTGCAGACGACGTATGTCGCGGGCTATGCAAACATGCAGCTGACGCAGCCCGTGAGTGCGGGTGCCACGTCCATCACCGTGGACGCGACGCTCGGCGTCAATCCAAACGACGTCCTCAAACTGTACGACGGGACACAGTACGAAGAGGCGACCGTAGCGAGCGTGAATGGCAATGTCATTTCGCTTGTGTCGCCGTTGCAGTATGCGCATAACGCGGGCGTGCGCGTGTCCGAGTTGCCTGATGCGGTGACGACGGCATGCATCCTGTACACCGCGTACCTCATCAAGGAGCGGCGCGCGGGCTCAAGCATCATGATGAATGGCCGCGTGCAGCCGATGAACGTAGTGGTGTCGGAAGACATGCAGCTGGTGCGCGAGCTCCTGTGGCCCTTCAGGCGGGTGATTTGACGTGTTCCTGAAGATTGAAATCGACGACCAAGTGACCGAGCGTATCCAGTTCATGGCCGACACCGTGGGGAACGTGATGCAGGACCTGGTCGAGCAGACGGCGGAGACGCTGACGCCGTTTTTGAAGCAGAACGCGCCGGTCGGGCAGCACTATCGGTTCGATGGGACGATGCTTCCTGGAGGCCAGCTTCGCGATAGCCTGCGGTTCGAGATAGGGATGTACGGCGCGCGCTTGCTCGGGGCGAAGCAAGGTATCTACGTCATCGGCGGGACGAGGCCGCATCCCATCTTCCCACGGCGTGCAAAGGCCCTGGCGTTCTTCTGGCCGAAAGTCGGCCACGGCGTCGTTTTCGGTCGCGTCAATCATCCCGGGACGAAGCCAAATGACTTCCGAGAGGCGGCACTTCAGCAGGCCGTCGACGAGATGGCCTTGCAGCAGGTGTTTGAGCGCGTCATCAACGGCTGGATCACAGGAAGCGGGGTGTAGGCGTCATGGGGCGCATCGACCAACAACTCGCGACCTACGAGTTCTTCGGCGGCTACTCCACCTCGCTCTCGGCCAGCGAAAAGGCGGGCGTCAACCAAATCACGACGAGTGGTGCGCTGCCGCAAGGCGCAGCACTGCTTGACGTTGGCACGGCGAGCGAAGTGGTGCAGGTCGTAAACTGCATCCCTTCTGGCGGCGGCCAGTACGTGAGCACGCTCGCAAGCCCGACGACCTACGCGCATACGTCGGGATGTTCGGTGGCACCGCTCAGCACGAGCCCGTCCAGCGTGTTTCCGTTCGTGCAGACGGTGGTCATGGGCGAGCCTATCACGGCAGAGGACTATCAGCAGCCGTTGCTTTTCATCCTGACGCCGCGGTCGCAGGAACGCCGCCAGTTCGCGCAGGAAAAGCTCATCACATACACCATCACGGCGGTGCTGACGTCGGTCGTCCCAGGGACGCCTTCTGGGGACATCGGAGAGGTCGCCATCAACACGTTTTACGGCTGGATGGACCAGATTGCCGACCGAATCCGAACAAACAAGATCCTGCAGACGGCGAGCTATCCACAAGGGGCGGCCATCAAGTTTGGCGAGAACTTCACGGTCGAGGAAACACACGAGCGTGTGGAAGACGCGGTGTGGCTCGTGGCGAGGTTCAACATCGAGTCGGTCGAGCAGGTACACGCATAAGGGAGCGTGAGGACATGCGCGTGAAGTACGAGGGCGGCCATCCGGTGCTGCTCATGTACGAGGGGAAGGTGTGGAAGTTCGAGCCGGGAGACGAGCTCGACCTTCCGTTCGTGCCAGAGCATCCCGGATTCAAGGCCGTGAAGATTGCCTCAGCGGATGACAAGGCAAAGAAAGGGGAGTAAGCGATGCCGGCAAAACTGACGTCGCTCAGCTATCTGGGGCTTGGCGTGGAATCGACCTTGGGCACGCCGGTCGCACCCACCGGGTTTGTCCCGATTCGCTCGTTTAAGCCGCAGGACAACCCGAAGTACGTGGCAGACGACGGGAAGCGCGGACAGGCCGTCGACCTGTTCGGCGAATACCTCTCCGTCATTTCGAGCGAGTATGAGATGGACGGCTATGCGTATCCATCGTCGTTTGGCAACTTTCTGGCCGCCATCTTCGGCCAGGACACCGTCACGGGTAGTGCTGCTCCGTATACGCACACGTTTGTGCCGCAGGCGACGGTGCCAAGCTACACCATCTCCGACTACTACGTCGCTGGCTATCGTCAGTGGGCAGGTGCCAAGTGCGACAAGCTGTCCATCAAGTTTACGCCGGATGCAGGGCTCAGCTACACGGCACATTTCATCGGCTTTCCGTCGGTGACGGGCACCGCACCGAGCTCGCAGACGTTTGGTGTGAACCCGTACTTCCTCGGCTGGGAAGCGTCGTTGAGCTTGAACGGAAGCGCGGACGCGACGCTCCGGTCCGTATCCATCGACCTGGAACGGAAGGGGTCCAATGCGCTGTTTTCGGCGCAGAACAGCCAAAAGCCGTGGGACATCTTCGTGGGGCCGTTTGGCGCGACGTGGGACCTGGAGTTTTACATGACCGCGGACACAGAGTACGTGTTGGCACTGACGCAACAGCCGGTACCCGTCATCCTCACGATTTCGCAGCCGGGAACAGGTGCGCAGCTGGTGTTCCAGTCGAGCGCGGTGCAGTTCACGAAGCCGACGATTGACCGTGGCGACGAGTATGTCGGGGTGTCGCTCACGGGAAGCGCCATCTACAACGCGACGGACGGCTCGGTCATGCTCGCAAAGCTGATCAACAGCGTGAGCACGGCCTATACGACGCAGGCGGCTAGCTAATGTCACAACCCAAATCGAACGGGAGGGAAAGTATGCGGCTGGAACTGAACGACTTGCAGACAGGTGCCTATGCGATGGTGCGCGACAAGGCTCCCTGGGGCTTGCTCAAGCGCGTAGCGAAGTATGTGGGCAACAACGAACCGGATGCAGATGAACAGGACGCGTTGTTTGCCGAGATTCTCTCGCGCATGGTGACAGAATGGAACGTCAAGGACGAGGATGGCAACGACGTGCCTATCCCATCCAAGGCGACCGCAGAACAACTCGACCTTGTCGATGGACAGATCATCATGCGCATCATCAACCACGTGCGGAACGTGCTGGCTGGGGTGAACACGGACCCAAACTCCGAGACCGCCTCGTCGACGTCCTGACGGGGAAGCTCGACCTGCGAACGGAACAGGCGCAGGAGAACGTGGCGCTGCAAGAGATGGTACGTGAGTACAACGAGTTTCGGCTGTGCCGGGAGATGGGCCTGACACCTCGGGAACTTGAGGACATCGACGGCGAGACCGTGCAACGGTGGCTCATCTATCTATCGGCTGAAGCGATAGCGCGCGAGCGGATGGCAGAACGCGCGCGGCGAAGGGGTGGTGAGTGAACATGGGCGAAGTCGTACCGTATGACTTAAAGATGACCATCTTGGCCGACGACCAGGCGAGCAAGGAACTTAAGGCGATTGCCGCGTCTCTCGACACGCTGAAAAAAGCCTTGGCCTCGCTCAATGACTTCAACCCGTTCGCCGACCTGGAGGATACGGCTGCCGCGCTTTCGGACGCCGTGCGCGCGCTGTCGGACGACTTTGACGCTCTGAAGGCCGTGATGGATGGCATCGTTGAATCATCCAAAGGGATTCAGGACCTGGCCAAGGACCTCGCGACGGCCCAGAAGGAAGGCCAGGGCTTACGCGATACGTTGCAAGGGGTTAAAGACGCCGCAGATGGCGTAGGCAACCCATTCCGCGAGTGGCAGACGGGCGCGGAAAGCACCGACTCGGAACTGAACGACGTCAAGGAATCCGTGGAGTCCATCCGAGACACGGCATCGAAGGACCCGTTTGCGGGATGGTCCGGGGCGTTAGCGGGCGTGCAGACGGAACTTGCCGCGATTGCGGACGAGCTGCGTGCGATCACCGACATGGCAAAAAGCAGCGTGCTCGCGGACTTCACGAAGTCGGTGACAGCAGCGAGCACAGCCTCGAAGAAGCGTTCGTCTGAGGTTGTGAACCTGCCGAACCTGACGCCGGAAGAGGCGGAGAAGTGGTTCCTCGGCTTGCAAGAGGATAAGCTCCCAAGCGCCCTCAAGGAAGACTATCAGGCGGCGATGGAAGCCTACATGGGATGGGGCAAGACGTCGCCAGAAGAACGCGACTTGCAGGCACCACAGGCGTTCTATGAGCAGTTCCAGAAGTTCGCGCAGTGGCAGGCGGCGCAACAGCAGGCGCAGTCCGCTCCTGCGGAAGAAAAGGCACAGCCTGAGGAACTGCCAACTCCGGCATGGGCGAAGGGCGCAACGGAAATCAACAGCATGCTGAGCGAACTGCCGATGCGTGCCCTGACGTATGGCATGAACGCGATGATGGGCTACTACGGCATCCAGTCCATCGCGAACTCGACGAACAATCTGCAGGCCATCCAAGAGATGATGCAGCTGAACAACCAGACGGTGAACGAGGCCGCGCAGTCCTATGCGATGCTCGCAAGCATGGGCATGACGGGGACAAGCGGCGTGCAGTTTCTTCAGAACCTCATGGGCAACCTGCAGAAGGAGTTCACGCCGGAAGTCGGCTCAGGTGCACTGTCCCAACAAGCCATCATCCTGCAGAGCTTGGGCATCACCCGCCAAGCACTCACGACAAGCCCTTGGGAGCTTTTGAACACCATCGGCGTGCGGTATCGGCAGTTGCTGGCGCAGGGTCGTGGGCAACAAGCATCGGAGCTCCTGAACCTCACCGATACAAGCCAGCTTGCGCCGATGCTTGCGAACTGGAACACGCTGCAGAAGCAGACGTCTGGCATCAACCTGAACATGACACCGCAGCAGCTGAACTCGGCCGTGCAGCAGAACCTCACGCTGCAAGCGAGCCTGCAGAAGCTCTCGCTGGCGTTCACGCAGCTTGCCGTCGCCCTAGCGCCGTTGGTGGAGAAAATCACAAAGGCGCTCACGGACGTGGCAAACGCCATCACCCAGTCGAAGAACCCGTTCCAGGCGATGGGGAACATCGTGAACGCCGTGGTGAAGGACCTCGGCGCACTGCCAGCGGCCATCCTCGGGGCGATTGCGGCGCTCAAAGCCGCGTCGTTTGCGGCAGACGTAATGTCTGGTGCTGGACTCATCGGCGAAGTTGGAAAGGGCATGTCTGTCGGCAAACTCGTCGGTAAGTCCGGGCGCGGCATCTTCAACCTGCTGAGTCGTGGCGGTGAAAAGGGTGCCGTGGCGCTTGGAGGTGAAGCTGCGGCAACGGGCGCTGAAGCTGCAGTGGCCGGAGCGGCGCAATCTGTGAGCTTACTGAGTCGTCTAAGTAGCGTGTTGTCCTCACTGGCTGCACCTCTCACGCGCCTTGGAGGACTCTTCAGTTCGCTGATGGACGGACTGGCCGCTGTGGCAGCGCCATTAGCTGACGTCGCTGAGGTCGTCGGTGGCGCACTTCTTGCGGCATTTTCCGCCATTGATGCGCCTATTCTGGCCGTGGTTGCCGCGATGGCCGCAGTCGGCGTAGGCATCTACGAGCTTGTGACACACTGGAAGCAGATAGGTCCAGCGATGGACAAAGCTTGGGGGGCAGTGAAAGGATGGGTAGATAAAGCCTACGAAACGCTGTCAAAATGGGCGGATAACGCGAAGAGCACGCTCCAGACATGGGCGGACAATGCTTGGGAGCGAATTCGCACTTGGGCTAATGACACAAAGGGTACACTCCAAACATGGTCAGAAGAAACATGGCAAAAGTTCATGACGTGGAAAGACAATCTCGTCGGATGGGCGGGAGGTCTCTGGGACGATGTAAAGAAAGACTTCGATACCTGGTCCTCAAACCTCCACACGTGGGCATCTGGTTTATGGGGGAAGGTGTCTAAGGACTGGGATAACTTTCGCTCCAATCTCGCAACATGGGTAGATAACCTGTGGGGAAAAGTCAAGAGTGATTGGGACGGATTTCAGCAAAGCCTCGGTGGATGGGTATCAAACCTCTGGAATAACGTCGTAAACGATTGGAACTCGTTTCAGACGAGTTTGGGAAACTTCGTATCTGGTCTCTGGAACAACACGGTGAAGGACTGGAATGCCTTCACGTCCTCGGTTGGCAAGTGGGCTTCTGCATTATGGAACGGAGCTAAAGGTGGCTTTGATTCATTCGTTTCTAACCTGCAAACTTGGGCAGGCGGCCTCTGGGGTGCCGTATCTGGCGCGTTCCAGGACATTAAGCAGGGATTCCAGCAGTGGGTTTCTGACTTAGGTGCGACATGGCAAGCGGTAAAGAACTTCTTTACAGGCGGTGGACCTTCAACGCCGCTACCAAACTTGAAGGGCAACTCCACCGCACAGGAAATCTGGAACTATCTGCGGTCACAAGGTCTGACGCCAAGTGCAGCCGCAGGCGTCATGGGCAACCTCATGCAAGAGTCGAGCCTGAACCCGACTGCGGTGAATTCATCGAGCGGCGCGTTTGGCATTGCACAGTGGCTTGGGCCGCGGTACACCGAACTCGTGCAGTATGCGAGCAAGAATCACACGTCCGCGAGCAATCTTGCCGCTCAGCTTGGGTTCCTGTGGTCCGAGATTCAATCCGGCCAGTACGTCAACATCTCAAAACTGAATTCCATGAATCCCGCACAAGCTGCGGTCTACTTCGAGGAGAACTACGAAAAAGCGGGTTCTGGAGCCGCCTTAGCGAATCGCGAAAACTACGCCGAAGCCATCTACCGTGCGTTCGCATCCTCGACTGGCACGCATCTCATCTACGGGCCGTTCACGACATCGGAACTGCCGTCGTCTGAAAAGACCACTTCGAAGAAATCGACCACATCGGAGGAAACGAAGAAGGTCTCCGAAGCGGCCTCGACTGCGCAGAAATCGCTCGATACCTATGCCAAGACGGTACAGACGACGGGGACCACCTCCACAACGGCAGCGAAGTACGTAACGCAAGCGTCCTCGCAATCTGAAACAACCGTGAAGAACTGGTCCACCAACCAGGTGACACAGTTCAAGACGTGGTCGACAAACACCGAGAAGGAGATCGGAACCTGGGCCACGCAGGTTGAGAAGACGCTAAGCAGTGCGCTGAATGTGCTCCTTGGGACATTCGAGAAGTGGTCGTCTTCCGTGGAGAAGGCCCTGGAGGGTTGGAGTGCGCAGACGGAAAACATCTTCAGCCAGTGGGTACAGCATGTGCAGTCGGAAATTGCACAGCTTGTGGCACAGGCTCAGGCAGCAGCGTATGCAGCCGCAGCTGCATCCGCGGCTTCTGCATCGTCTGCCTCCGGTAGCGTTAAAAAGGGCACATCCGTTCCCAAGCTCGCATCCGGTGGTCTTGTGACCTCACCCACGCTTGCACTCATCGGCGAGGCGGGGCCGGAGATGGTACTACCGCTAAACGAGTACCCGGTCAATCCTGGTGCCATTGGAAGGCTGGGGGCTGGAGGCGCAGGTGGAAGCGGAGCGCTTACCATCAACGTGAACGTCAATGGGCCTCAGCTGACCGACTCGTCAACAGCCCGAAAACTCGCGCAGGTGGTGGCAAACGAACTGGTGCAGAATCTCAAGCGGCGCGGGAACTTCGACTGGACATGAAGGGAGGGCGCGAAGCATGCGCCCTCACCGGAGGCTGATGTAGACGCCGTAGTTGTTGCCATCAAAGTCGCTGAAGTACCACGTGAACCCGGATACACCCGAGGGAAGCGCCTGATAGGTCAGCGTGTCCTGAACGCTCTCGCCAGGATTGATGTTTCCGTACAAAGCTGACGTTGACGGATCAGTATTTCCATCGTAATCTGCGTCATCTACGAGTTTTATACCCTGGCCGCCAGCTGCTAGGGAACTGAATTGAAAAACGCTAAGACCATCTTGCCCAAGCTTCGAACCGTCATTTGCCACGGTTACGTTCAGAACTGTCCCGCTGGATGTCGCGTCCACGCTCTGAAGGGTGATGACCGTGCCATCGCTCGCTTGGAACGTAAACGGCAACTGACTCACGCTGACCTTTTGCGTAGCACCAGAAGCAGTGGAGAGCAGATACTGCGGGGACGATAGGCTCAGTGTATTGTGCGACCAAGACGGGGACATGCCAGCGGACTGCAAGGCCTGCTCGACGCTGTTGAGGGCCACGTACGTGGTCTTGCCGTAGGTCAGAGTCGGGGACGTCGCCACCTTGTTGCCGTTGACGGAGATGGCCGCTGGAGCGCCTATCACGGCCTTCACTACCGTCGTACCGGCATACGCCACTGCGCCGCTGAACATCGTGCCTGCTGCAAATGCTGCTACATAACCTGCGATTCTTTTCACGCGCATCAACCTCCTTCGCTAGCAAGGATACCACAATTTTCTGCACACAGAGTTGCAGGTGATGCACATTGGGTGTCGACATCCAAATCGAAGGCGTGTCGTACATCGGAGGCATGAACCAGTATGGTTCCTGGTGGGTCGAACTGGACTCCGTGGAGATTGACCAGGACATCGGCGTGCAGCAGACGACAGCCCGGTTCGACGTGTACATCCGGGGCACGTATCAGAACGGTGTGTGGTACTGGCCGATCGCTCGGCCCAAGGCGGGGCAGGAAGTCGTGTTCCTGAATGCGAACGGAGAACGTGAGTTCGGTGGCATCCTGCAAAACCCCGAAGAAGAAGAACTCGAGCCGAACCTGATGGTCTACCACTGCAACTGCTCTGATTACACCCAATGGTTCGACCGCCATCTCGTGAACGCCACGTATCAAGAGGGCATCACGGTTCAGCAACTCATCGCGGACATCGTTGCGCAGTACGTCAACACGCCGGGAAACACGCGCACATTCACGACGAACAACGTGCAGCAGTTCCCGCAGATTCCGCTTCCGATCTTGCAGTTCGTGTACATCCCGCCGTCACAGGTGGTCTCACAGTTGGCCGACATGACGGGCTGGGGTTGGTACATCGACTTCTATCGTGACGTGAATTTCTATCAGACGGAGTTCTTCACTTCTCCGCTCACGAATAACACGCTCAATGCCGACGACCTCATTGAGAACCCTGCGCTCGCACCGTCACAACTCGCGGAGTGGGTGGACCTGCAGCTGAGCGAGGACACAAGCCAGATCAAGAACGTCGTGTACATCACGGGTATCTACGTCGCTCAACAGCAACTCTATACCGAGAGCTTCACGGGCGATGGGAACACGACGGTCTTCACGCTCGGCTATCAGCCGCCAAACGATGTGAGTAACATCACGGTAAGCGTCAACGGCGTCCAGCAGCAGATCGCACTCGATCTAATCGATGGAACGCCAGGCGGACCCACCGAGCCGAACACCGTGTACGTCAATTTCTCGCAGCAGACCATTCGATTCGGGACAGCGCCTGCCAATGGTGCGGTCATCAAGGTCACGTACTATCCCATGACACAGACGGTGGTTGGGGTGTCCGACCCGCAATCGCAGGCGTACATGGCCTCCATCGACGGCACGGACGGGATCTACATGTACAACCGCATGGATCCGTCCCTATCAGCGGAATTGCCCACGCTCGCACAAGAGCGCGCGCAGATGACGCTCAACAAGTACGCGATGCCCATCATCCAGGGCCAGTTTTGCTCCTATGTGGGCGGATGGCGCGTGGGGCAGTACTTCACGTTCCGCTCTCAGCGGCGCATGCAAGGGGATTACGACGGGAAGACGTTCTACGTCACTCGCATTCAGCGGAAGATCATCCAAGTCGAGCCCGGCGGGGACTGGGTGTTTGAGACGACGGTCAACTTCTCGTCGATTCCGTTTGAGATTTGAGGATGGTGGGACTTGTGCCGCTTCACGACAGTGTATTTTACCAAATCATGCAATCCACCCTGAACCGCGCGTACCCGTCCGGGCTGCCGTCGAATCAGGTATTGACGCAGTTCGCGATGCCCTATGACAACATGAACCTGCAAGACGTCATCGAGGCAACGCTGGTGCAGGCCGGGTATCCGTATGGGTGGGGCGAGTACGTGGCTACGAACGGGCCTGGCACATACTCTCTCACCGAGCCGTATGGCCTGTGCTGGCTCCTACGGCTGGACGCGCAGAAGCCCATCAACACCTCGGTATCGCTGTCGGTGGCTGTCGGGAGCGGCAGCATGACGCCTATCACGCGGTTGGATCCGGCGCAGACGTTGGTCTATGCGCCAGACCTCTTTTCTTGGTCCAAAACCGTTCCACTGGGACGTGTGCAATCTGGCGTCATGACAGTACCTTCAAGATGGCCCGATCCGAATGCCGTGTGGATGGGGCCAGTCGCGAACGCGAACGTATCCGCGCCGGTTGGCGAGTGGCTCCTGCAGAAGTGGGTATGGTTCCCGTCGAACGGGACGTACACGGTCTATCTTGCGGGCGACAGCGTGGCGAACCTGTTCATCGATGGCGCGCCTGTCGTGCAGTACGCCACAGTGACCATGCCAGGGTCAGGGACGGCCTATCTGAACGAAGGCTGGCACCTCGTCTCCATCTCGTGCATCAACCAAGGCGCGACACCAAGCCCGACAGGCGTCGTGCTGTCCATCCAGGATAGCTCCGGCACCATCATCGAGAACGGCTCCTATCACCCCGTCGTCGGCACGCAGTGGCAGACGAGCGGGTACATCAACCCCGTGTGGACTACGGTCACGACGGAGGACGACATGCGGTACTCGTGGTGGGTGATACCTGGCTCGCAAATCACAAGCCAAAACGTGCAGCTTCAGGTGAGCGTCACGTCAAACAGCAGCGGGCAATCCCCACAGGTGAATGGCATCTGGTGGTACACAGTCGCGCCGTGGAACTGGGACTACGGAGGTCAGTATGACTTGACCAGCATGGCACCTGCGCCTGCAACGTCAGCGCCTGTGCAACTCTCGGAGGTGGTGGTCAGATGAGTGGAGCGAGCAGAAGCGGACTTGGCATTAAGGGTGAGGTCCGCGTCATTCGCATGGACGCGCATGGTCGCGTGCTGTCCGATGAGACGTATCACAACACCGCAACAGACTGGGCGCGTGCGGTGCTGGCTCAACTCATCCTGACCACGCCGAATCAGGAGTCGGGGTCGGTACTCACCAGCAGGCCGCTCTACATCTCGCTTGGAACAGGGACAGGCACAGCAAGCCATACCGACCTCGCGATGTTCGCAGAGGTCTACAACACGCGCCGGGCGTTCTCGTATTCGAGCCCGTTCCAGGGCTTTGCGGCGCAGATGACGGTTGCGTACCAGACGACGGACCCAAGCGGCACTTACACCGAGGCGGGGCTTTGGGACGCCAACGTGACGACGACAACGCTCGCGAGTGCGGTCACAGCAGGCGCTAAGTCCATCACGCTGGCGAATGGCATGCCAGCACTGTACGGCTCGACGGTCCCCGGCCAGTACAACACGCTCTACATCAACGACAGTGCAAACCCGGAGTATGCGAGCATCGCACAGACGGTATCCGCAGGCGCGACGACGCTTACGCTTCAGAACGGTCTCCAGTACGCGCATGCGTCGGGGACGCAGGTGGTGCTCTTTAGCGGGAATCTATGGGGCCACGTGACGTTTCCGCAGGCGGTGACGAAGGGACAAGGCGAGCAGCTTGTGATTCAGTGGACGGTTTATCTGCAGGCGGTATGAGGATGGAGGTGATAACGCGTGTCGAACTCTCTGCAGCCAGTGCAAAAGGGTGGTCTTCCTAAATCATCGGACATCAATCAGGTCATCGGCTTTCTGAATGGGACTGTGGACATCGGCTACGTCCAACTCCCCGGCCCCACAAACCCGCCATCAAGTGCGCCAACTGTGGCGACCAACGGCATCGCAGGCTCGGGCAACATCAACAACACCGAGTGGTATGCCGTCACGTTTGTGACTGGTGTCATGGCATCCAACGGTGTCATGCAAGTCACAGGGGAAACGCCCATCGGGCCTGTGAGCTCCGCCGTCACCGCGCAAAATCAGTCTATCTTGCTTAGTAATATTCCCGTTGGGCCGAGCACCGTCATCGCACGCCGAATCTATCGCTCGCCAGCGCTTCCGAATCCGAGTTCAGCGTTGAATTTGTCGACCGTCTCGAACTCCAGTTCAACGCTCGCGGCCACGACGTACTACGTGAACTACGCGCTAATGAATTCGCAAGGCACGACCACACCGGGCTCGTCTGAGGCTAGCATCACGATCTCGACCGCCAACGCCTATGCCATCACGTTCTCCGTCACGCTGCCAAACGGTGCGACGGGCATCCTCGTCGGCATGGGCACGTCAAGCGGAGGAGAAGGTCAATACGCACAAATCAGCAGCTCAGGCACCGTCACGTATGTGGGCGGAAACTCGGCGGGCGTGTCGGCCTCGGTGAGTGGTTCGACCCTCACCGTGACCATCACCAAGCCGCCATCGTCCACGTCGACCGCCATGCCGTCGTCGAACACGGCGAACACGAACAATTACAGACTTGTGGCAACCATCAGCGATAACGTAACGACGACGTATCTGGACAACATCCCAGACGCGAGCCTCGGCCAAACTGCGCCGACCACCAACACTACGGGCAGCTATTGGGTGTATCCGAACCTGACATCGTTTCCTTCAACGGCTGTTGTTGGTCAAATCGCCATGGTGAGCGGCGCAATGTACTTCTACGATGGTACGCAATGGAACCAGTTAGCGCCGTCGTGGCAACAACTCATACAGGCGGCTTTTATCTTGATGTGAGGTGAGAGACGTGGCATATAGCGTGATCAATATGCAGGGTACAGTGACGAGTGGGAATATTTCTCCCACTATAAATGGTAGTCTTGGATCTGGTTCATTAACGACTACAGGCAACTACTATTTTTATTGTTCTTTTTCAAACGGATCGCAAATGACCGCTACGGTGAATTATAATTTTAACGTGCCCTCTGCTAACAATTTTAGTTTGACAGCATCTTTTAACTATCCATCCGGTATAACAACAATATATTGTTATTTCACAACACCAAGTTATACTTGCCCATTGTTAATCATTAGTACGTCGTCCAGCGTTACAAACGCTGGATGGATTTTTGGAACATATTCAGTGAATACCTCTAGCCAAACGGTATCTGTAACACTCTCTATTCAGCCAACGTCAAACTCCTCTGCAAACATGCCATCGCTTCCGAGTATTAATTTTGTTCAAACCACAATAACAGTTCCTTCGGGACAAAATTGGTTAATAAAAGGGCTATATTTTACCAATAACACATCAAACGTATCGTCATATGCCAACGGATTCGGGAATATGGTTTCTATCAACGGGATGCTTCAATCGTTATCTACAACTGCCGTTTATATCAGGCCCGATATAGTCCCATATTGGGTTGAACCCGGGTACACGTCCGGAGTTTCCAATAATAGTATATCCTATATCCCTTCGTTTGTTCCACAGATATTAACAAGCGGTCAGTCTATTGTAATAGGAGCGGATACGTATTTAAAAGGTACAAGTAATTATACAAATGCGCAAACAAACATTTTAGTGCCGACTACCACTTCATATGTTATCCAAGGGGTGACCATCTAATGCAGGTCTACTTCGATGTTCTTCCAGATGGCTACATCCAGCAAACTACCCTTGGCTCTCCTCCATCCACTGTATACGGGACGCTCGTCGAACTCGACAATTCCGATCCGAACGTGCAACAAGCGCTCTTCAACCCTCTCGCGTATCGATATGAGAACGGACAGTTAACCTACGTTGGCTATGAGCCGCCTGCCTCGGTCACTCCGCTTGAGCAGGTACAACAACAGCAACTGCAACTGATCCAACAAGGGTACAACGCCACTATCGAAGCAGGGTTCGTATCGAATGCGTCCGGTCAAGCCGACACGTATCAGATCGACGAGACGGCGAGTGCAAAGTGGGCAGGCATCTTGGCGACCGTTGCAGCAGGTATTGCACCACAGACGATTACCGTGAAGGACATCCAAGGGAATCCGGTCACGATGACGCAGGCGCAGTTCAAACAGTTTGCGTTGGACGGATTCAATTTCCTGAATGCGCAAGAACAGCAGTTATGGGCGCTTGAGGCGGAGATCAATGCGGCCACGACCATCGAAGAGGTGCAAGCGATCACGTGGACGCCCGGCACGTACACGCCTCAACCTGCGCCAAGTTCTTCGAGCAGTAACAGTAGTAGCACGAGTCCATCGGCATAACCTCCTGTTTTCTCAGCGCTCTTTTGGGGGCGCTTTTTTCATGCCCATTTTCGCAAGGATGATCGTCTCCAGCTAGGTGGCCGGATCGAGTGATCCGACCACTGCTGGTGGAGATGATCCGCCAATCAAATCTATCCTAGGAGGTATGTAACATGACGGATGTTCCGATCAATCCGCAGAAGAATGTCAACGGGTATCCATCTTCCATCACGGATGATGGCGACGTAGCCCCTAGCTTGGTTGGCATCCCCGCATCGCTCTGGGAGCAGTGCTCGTTAATCCAGGATGAGTTCTATGATGAGAATCCACAGGACCCGTTCGTCCAAAACCGCCCAAATCTCAGCACACTCTTGCAACAGACCCTGCAAATCGCCCAGCAGACGATGAAAATCGTCAGCCCTACTGACCCGCATTATGGTGGTCTCACACTCGGATTAGCTCCAGGGTCGGCAGACCTTGCAAACATCCCTGCTGACGGAACTGCGTACTGGGTAGCCAATATCAACGGAACGTATGTCATGGCACAAGTTCCAGTAGCGTGCTCGCCGACGCTTGATCAGCCTACGTACTACCAGTTCCTTGCGTATGCATCACAGTTTGTTGCGCAACAGCAAAACAGCAATCCGCCATCAAACAACAACAGCAACAGCAACGCTTAAGCGAACGAAGCGCCTCTCCTCCCGAGGGCGCTCTTCTTTTGTCTGAAAGGAGTGCTGTCCATGCCGAAGTACCGCTATCTCCAAACCGCCACCGTTCCGTACTATCAGCCGCATGGCAACGGCAAGGTGACAGTTGACCTGCGCAAGTATTTTGGACCTGTCTATTTTCAAGGCGATCTCGGGGCATGTTCGGCTTTCGCGGCTACGGCGTGGTACGCCGCATGGCGCGTGAAGCACGGTCATAAGTGGGTGGAGTACAGCGAACTCGCGCAGTATTACGAGGAGCGCAAGCTTGAGGGAACCATCTTCCAAGACTCGGGTGCGACCATCTGGGACGCGGTGCAGGTGCTCGCCACATATGGCGTCATGCCCGAGCAGGATGACCCGTACCATCCATCGGACTTCACCAATCCGCCGCCTGAGCAGGACTTCATCCCCGGCTCCCAGTTGCCGCTCAACCTCGTCCGTCGCTTGCCACTCTCTCGCCTCGTAGACTACGCCATGGACGCGCTCAGCAACGACATGCCCATCCTGTTCGGCGCGACGGTGTTCTCGGAGCTTGAGTCGCAAGAAGTGGCGGAGACAGGCTATCTCTCCATGCCTGCGCCGTATGAACAGCCCATCGGCGGTCACGCGATGGTGGCCGTCGGCATGGACGTCGGCAAGCGCCTGTTCCTCATCCGCAACTCGTGGGGCGCTGACTGGGGCATCGGCGGCTACTTCTGGATGCCATTTGAGTACTGGCAGGACTTCGTGAGCGAGGCATACGTCATCGACGACCTTGCGTTTGCATCAACGCAAGCGTCATAATGTAGCCAGATGAAGTAGAGTTTACGGGTAATTGAGGTGCACAGATGGATACACAGCCAAGGAAAATTCGATATGAGAATAAGCAAAGTGAGTCCTTTCGGCGAGTCTACGCTAATGCTGCATTTGTGCAACCCAACCCGTATAACGATATCGTGATTAGCTTTTGTGAAGAATTCATACCCCCAAATGTGATGTCCAGCCAGATCTTCACCGATAACGTATGGTACTCAGAATACGAAAAGAAGGATCCTAACGAGTTAACGGTCGTGCGTGAATTTAACTGCTCTGTCACCATACCACGAGACGTCGCCATAGAATTGGCGCGTCTCATTCTAAGAGTCACAAATGCTGGTAACGAAGAAAGCGGTGAGGATGGATGAAAAGCGCCTTGGTCAACAAAGCCGATACACAAAACAGGTGGTATTCTGGCGCAAATCCAAAGCAATGGATAGATATCCTCGGCCGCATAACGGTGACAGCGGAATTCGCCGCAACCGGAGCAGATGGCCACGTGTATATCATGAGCGCCACAGAAAGCGCGGAATATGGATGGAATCACTTGAGTTTAGAAACGCATAAACCGCATAGCTCTAGGATAGACCTGAACTATGCGGGTGGTGACAATATGACGACTTATCCTGTGATACTAAAGCCTGATGAGGATGGCGGATATGTAGTGGAGTGTCCTGTTATTCCGGGCTGTTTCTCAGAAGGAGACACGGAAGAGGAAGCGCTCGAAAACATCAAAGAAGCCATTCGTGGCTTAGTTGAAGTGCGGAGGGAACTCGGGTTAGAACCAACACTCCGCGTTCGATACGTGGAGGTATGATATGCCCGAGTTACCCAATGTGTCAGGCAAGGAACTTGTTTCTGCACTACAACGTGCAGGTTGGACTGTAAGGCGTATCGAGGGCTCTCATTACATCATGTGGAAGGATGGTTCTCCGCCTTTTCCGATACCAGTTCACGGCAACAAGGACTTAAGAAAAGGCACATTGAAGAATATCCTTCAACAGTCCGGTCTGACGGTGGAGGAATTGATTCGGATTTTGGGTAAATGAATAACCCCCTTCATGATGACGCCTACGGGCGTCTTTTTTATTTCTGCTTTTAGGAAAGGGGGAGCGAAAGGTGCTCCAACCTGGCGATCTCATTTTTGTGCGCGGGCGTTGGTGGGATCCGATTGCAGACGCCATCAAGTTCGGTGAACTGCTCATCAACCGTGAGGACAAACTGCCGCTCGCGCGTCTCTACACCCACGTCGCGGTCTATCTCGGCGGCAACAACATCGCGGAGGCGCAGGGCCTGCGCGTGTCAGGAACCGGGCGAATCGGCGCATATGCGGGCGAGTACGACATCGGCCATGTGGTCGGCATGACCTACGACCAGCGCCAGCAGTTCCTGCACGCGCTTACGCAGGAGAATGGCTATCCGTATGACTGGGTGGGTATCTTCTGGTTGGCCGTGAAGGCCATCACGGGCTATTCGAAAAAGTACGAGGAGCACAAAACGCGGTACTGCTCCACGTATGTGGGATGGGCGCTCAGGCAAGCGGGGATTGTCGTGAACGACGAGACGCCTTCGACGCTTGCGCTTGACCCGCGCATCCATATTGAGGTTGTTGGCAAGGGGTGATCCGAATGGGCGAGAACGAAGCAAAGCTCGCTTCTCTGGAGACGGACAACGAGTGGATTAAGGCGACGCTCGTCGAAATCAAGGACAAAATCGAGGACATATCGGATCACCTCAAACGACAGGACCGAACGATGGATAAGTTTGTCACAAGGGAAGAGCACGAGGAGCTTGTCCGCAAGGTCGATAAGCTCACGCACTGGCGGTCATGGCTCACAGGCGCAGTCGGGACGCTTGTGGGCCTGTTTATTCTCGGGTTTGAGTACTTGCACCAGTGGATTTATTGGGGTGGTGGAAAGTGAGGAGCTTCACTGAATGTGAAGCTCCAGGTACTTTCTCACTGTTGGATAACTCATCTGAATCCCACGATTTTTAAGTTCCCTGGACAATCTGACACATGACCAGTCTGGATGTTTGTGATGTAACTCCAGAAGCACATTGATATCTGACTGATAAATATTGTGTCTGTAACCGCTATTCAAAGGCAATCCAGCAGCTATAAGTGCCTTCCGCCATGTTCCGAATCTATCCATAATCACATCTGCCGACGGAAAGTCATCAGGAATCAATTCGCTCTCAAATGAAAAATCCTCCCATCTGGGCGAGCGTCCATACGTTTCATAAAACCATGTTAGTGCGTGTATACAATCTTCGTCGCTCTTCTGACTTTCTTGTATGTGGTGCTTGGTGTGTTCGCCCCTCTTCATTACTTGTAGGTTTTCTGGTCGATTGTCGGTTTTGTCGCCATTGATATGATGAACGACTTCATCATCTTCTAGATACCTACCTAAAATTTGTTCCATTATGTACCTATGTTCAAAAACGTATCCCCTAGAATCAGCATAGGGATGATCCGGGACATAGACTTTGTAATAACCTCCAGATTTCTTTCTTCCTACGAAATCCCGTCTATTCAAGCCAAGTTTCTTTCGATTTTGGTGTGACTCACTCCTCGTTCGCAACCTGATGCCCATGCGAATTAAATGGTTCCTCACTTTGGTTTGGGAAACACCAAGCATCCTAGCAATTTGCAGTTGGCTATACCCCTGTTCATAAAGCTCGATTATTTCATCCATGAACATCACCCAATAATCATTTTATCTATGGAGGTGAAAAAATGCAAAAGATAAACAAGATAATCGCTTCCAAGCTAGCGGCTGCTTTGTCTTCAATGACCTTGTTTTGGATTTTAACACTACTCATATGGGCTACTATATTATTCCAAAGGCCAGAAGGTGCCCAGGGATGGATACTGTTTCTCGTATCTGTGTTCTTTCAAGGCGTATCACTACCTGTGCTAGCGTTCGTCAGTAATGAACAAGGCGACAGAACAGAGGCCATCCTCAACGAGACGCATGACACCGTGATGAGTGAACTCGCGGAATTAAGGCGCATGCACGAGGAGCAGAAGGCCGAAATCGCAGAACTCAAAACCATCCATCGCGAACTCGAAGCAAAACTAGGGAGGCGTGCGCATGACTGCTAACCGCGTCGTGGAGGAGCATGAGGTCACGGAGAAGGTCACGGAATACGTCGTGTTCCCGGAGCACTCGCAAAGGACGGAAAGCGAACTGTTCCGCGCGAACAAGCGCAAGCTCGTCCACGAACTCAACCTCCCGTGCTTCAAGTGTGCTATGAAAGCATGGCCAGACAAACCGCCGCCGGAAGCGTACCATAACCGCGAAGTCCATCACTGGCTTGTCGAGTGGGCCGCATGGATTGCCGTTGATCCAGCGAAGGTGCAACGCCTGCTGGACCACGGTTTTTTTGATCCCTACGGCTTTGCAGCCAAGATGCAAGGCCAGCCCGTAGAATCGCCAGACGACATCCGAAACCTCATCGTGCTCTGTGAACGCCATCACCGTGACGGCCATGTCGGCATCCATCATTCCACGGCTCCTGAGTGGTTGTCCGATCTCGTAGCGAAAGACGGCGTGGACATTCTACTCACGGATGAGGAGTGGCGACTGCTCGCCAGCGGTCAAGCGGAACTCGGCGACGACGGTAAGCTCATCATGAAGGAGGCGCAGGCGCATCATGCCTGAAGCGGCACTCAAGTACAACACGTTTCGAATCACGGACAGGTATCTCGGACGAATCAGGCGACGGCAGAATCTCATCGCAGGCACGGCGCAACCTGAGTCTTCCGGCAATGGCGTGGACCTGTCGCAGTATTGCGGACCCGTCATCAATCAGTTGGCGGAGGGCTCCTGCACGGCCTGCACCGTGCGCGACTACATTTGGTGGCTCCAGAACAAGTACGGCTATCCGCAGCCTGTGGACCCGTCGGTGAATGGCTTGTACTACTGGGGCCGCCTTATCACGGGCGATCTGACGGCGGACAAAGGCTCGACCTTCGAGGCCGTGGCGACGGGCGCGATGGTCTGGGGTGTCGTGCCATCGAGCGTGGACCCGCTCAGCGAAAACACGCTCTACGTCCAGCCGCAGTGGTCGGACGTCGTGTTGCAGGCGTCGTCTGTGACGGTCATCAGCCCGACGACGGCTTCGTTGCGCGCGATGCTCGACAGCGGTAAGCCGGTCGGCATCGCCATCCAAGTGACCAGCGAACTCTATCTGCCAACGGTGTATGACGGCTTGTACGTGGTGGACGGCGGTACGGTGGAACAGGGCGTCGGGCACGAAGTCCTCGTGGTGGGGTATCAGCCTGACCCCACGTATGGCTACCTGTACAAGTTCCAGAACTCGTGGGGGCCGGACTACGGGAACAATGGCTTCGGGTATTTCTCGGAGGCGTTTTTGCAAAAGTACATGCTCGACGCCGCTGTCATGGACATCCCACAGAAGCCGACACAGCCTGTCCAGCCGAGCTTGTCCCTCCAGATTCGCGCGACCGATGAGAACGGCAACGTCAAGTCCACATTCTCGACGAACGAGACCATCGGTATTGGCGTGAGCCTGACCAACAACGGACAAACGCTCCTGAACCAGTACGTGGACATCTCGATCAATGGCCAGTCACCGTCGTCCATCCCCATCACGTTCGAGGGGTGGAACGGCTTCCCATGGTCGGCCTCGAATCCTGGGACGTACACGTTCACGGCGTCGTGGGCGAACCTGACTGCGAGCACGACCATCACGGTGGAAGAGGCGCAGCCACAACCCGCGCCCAAACCGACGCCTACTCCCAAGCCTACGCCTGAACCAACACCTAAACCGTCGAACAAGGTCCTGTACCAAGCCGTGGACTGCGCGACAAGGCTCACCGCAACTACGGCCAAGGCCATCTATGATGCTGGGTATAAGGCCGTCATGCGGTATCTCGGAAACTGGTCTAAGTCTCTCACCGCCGATGAAGTGTCGGCTATCCGTGCGAGCGGACTGAAACTCGGCCTCATCTGGGAGAGTGACCCGACGTACTCGGGTTACTTTACGACGTCGCAGGCTCAGGTTGATGCAGCGGCGGCGGTGGCTTTTGCACAGGCCCTTGGCGCACCCACGGGCACGGCTATCGCCTTCACGGTCGATTACGACGCCGCCCTCAATGACATGGACGCTATCATCGCATACTTCGGCGTCCTCTTGAGCAAAGCCACGGACTACAAGGTGGGCGCGTATGGCGATGTGATTGTCATCGATGCGCTGTACAACACCTACGGCGACAAACTTTGGTACTGGCAGACAAGCGCGTGGTCGAATGGACAAGTCAATGCACAACGCGCCATGTACCAGCACACCTACGATGTCGTGGTCGGCGGCGTGCAGGTGGACGTGAGCGATGTGTACGCAGACCCCGGCTTCTGGACGCCATCTACAACGCCAACACCCAAACCCGACCCAACTCCTTCACCTTCCCCGAGCAACGGAGGTGATAGCGTGACGATTCTGCAACTCGGAAGCACGGGCGATGCCGTGAAGCAGCTGCAAGAAGACCTGAACAAAGTACTCGGTCTGCATCTCACCGTGGACGGCATCTACGGGCCACAGACGCAGGCAGCCGTGAAGTCGTTCCAGCTGCAGCACGGGCTCACCGTCGATGGCATCTACGGCCCACAGACGGCGCATGCGATGTATAAGGCCCTGTTGGCGCTTGCGCAGAAGAGCACGAGCGTCACCGTGGACAAGTCGAAACTGGAGGCGCTGGTCAACGCGCTGCAAGCGGCACTGAATGCGGCGAAGGCGTTACTCTGATAGCGGTTGTCATTTTGCTCGATTTTTCACGTTAAGGTTGTCAGAAAAAGTGTAAACCGTAACACAACAATCGATGATTTGTGTAAACCGGCCCTGCGCAGACCAGCGTGGGGCCTCATCATTTTGGGGAGGGATTCTGATGGCTGCACCCATCACCAGTGTCGAGATTCAAATCCTCGAGGACGTGCTGAGTGCATTCGGCCTCGCCGTCGGCGGCGCGCTGACGTATCTGACGACCAAAGTTGTGCCGAAGTACATCCATTCGCAGACCGCGCAGAGCGCCATTGACGGACTCGCGTCCATTGCCGAGAGCGTCGTGGCGCAGTTCAACCAGACCATCGTGGCCGACGCTAAAGCGAACGGCGTGTGGAACGCCGCACTCGCCACCAAGGTGAAGCAGGACGCCGTGAACGCTGTTCTCTCGCAAGGCGCGAACCTGGTGAAGCTGGCCGAAAAAGTCGTGGGTGACGTGCCAGAGCTCGTCTCGACGCTCATTGAGCAGGCAGTGGCGAAAAGCAAGGTGAAGTAACGACATCCAGGCCCGGTGCTTCAACGGCATCGGGCAGAAATTTTTTGTCGGAAACATCGAACTGATAGCGGCAACACCATAGAGTCAGTGGAAACTGCGGCCCTGGCCGCAGACCGTACAGGCTCAGGCTGCCGATGGACAGGTCGCGCATCAGAGCGCGTAACACAATAAAGCCCCGCCCTGCGGGGCGGGGGGGGGGGGGATCATGTTGATTCCAGTATTTTTCTATTAACTGTATATAAATCCAGAGGTGAGTTCTTGAATCCTGAATCTGACGCGAAGATCGCCGTTATACCGAGAGACTTACCTATAACAGAGTACTTATTATCTTGCATGAATTGTCCAGTAGCAACCATTTGATTCACAAACTCAAGTCCTAGTTCCTCACCAGAGTCTATCTCCATGTAAATAAAGCCCGGAGCTTTCGTCAACGCTGTCGCAATAACGTCGTACTCTTGTCTGATTAATGGGCGCAATGAGGGATCCGAATTGGCTAGCTTGCGCCATTCGCTCTTTTTCATGCCTCGGCGTACCGCTTCCTGTTGATAAATAGCTTTGTATGCTGCACTAGAAATTTCCTCTAAATTATGTAATGTATACACGAATATAGTGCCACGTCTAACCAATTCCCCAATAGCATCCAAGGTTTCTTGTTGATCTTTAGCTTGCAGAGCAGACGTCGAAGGAGCATAGGCATCGATGATGGAGCTATTATCTATCAAACAAAAAGGCGGGGTGGGCATGTTTGGCCAGTCATTCCGCAACGCAGAATAAATATTGCCCATCATCGATCCCCCCCACGTTGCTCACGCAAAGCCTCTTTGAGCGCTTCGACATTAATGGTGGATGATCCAGATGCGTTCTTGAAAGCCTCTATTGTCTTTTGTGCACGTTCCTCAGGGAGCATGGAAAAGTAACCCTTTTCAGCAAGCTTCAATTCGACAAGCCTGTGAAATTCTCGTGGATTCAAATGTCTCACCCGCTTATTTTTGGCCCAACAGAATCTGGGTGTAATTGTCGGCAAATGAGATTAAATTCTCAGATGCGTTCTTTATAGTGTGCGTGAATTCATCCATCGTAACCATGGCGTCAGACCCCATCACCAATGAAACGAACGCGCGGGTGGGATCCGCGATTAAAGGCTCAATCCGCAAATCACCTTTAAGATCGCCGTGTTGAATAATGAAGCGATAGCCGATACCCTTAATCCATGGGTGTAGATCCACACCATGTACAAAGTGCTCGATTGATCCTGTCATAGTGTCTCTGAAAACATTCCCCTGTGCACCAATCTCGAAATTAAATTGCGCTTTGCTATCTAATTGTAACAAATCAAAGATTTTAGACAGATACTCACTGAAAAAGTCATATTGTACATCCAGATTGTCACCTTGGAGCATCGCAGTTATTTCGTTGTTTGTAACAACGATATGTTTCCTTTCAACGGGATTAACAAATAAGATCGCTACCGGAGCTTGGTTAACCAATTGAAATCCTTCTTGTTCCATGGGTTGCAGCGCCCTTACTCTCGCGCCAGACAATTCCCCCACTTGCTTCACAGCTGTTATACGGATTGTGGTAAGTTTCAAATCCATGGACAACCCCTCCGGTAATTACGAAGTAGATCATCTACATCATATGCGAACAGTCGATTCAGTCTCAACAGGAATTAATGTTGACGGAGGGAGGTTGGAGAAACGCCTCGCGTACGCATTTCCCGGATTGTTTCTAAATGGTTAGGACGGTGTCTCAATTGGGCTTTACCTAGTATACACACATACCACTATGATCCCACACTAACTGCACCATGTTCCCATCACTAACGACGTTCAGTCCAAATGAATATGCGAACTCCTGGACAGCCTGCTCCCGCGACTCCGCAGTGATGCGCATGAATGATGGGCGGGATCTGACTCCTTGGCTGTTGCGGAAAAGCGGTTGGGCCTAGAGAATCGCTCTTCGGTTTGAGGAGCATAGCGTGTCCATTTGAATTGCCTGGACAGATGGCAGGTCCTATACGCCGGGACGCTCCTTTATTTCGGCTGAACCGCAACCACGTACTGACACACCACCCCATCTTCCTCTCGCGCAAACCACACCGTATCCCTGTCATCATTATCCACACGTAACCCCAATCGACGGTCGAAGGCGGTGGCGGCTCATACTCTGAGCACAAACTGTAGAACTACCGTCTACAAAATAGAAGACGTGCTCAAAGCGTTGTATGACTAAGGAAAGCCCTAGCCCCACAAATCCTCAAATCTCGCCCCCGGATCGATCTCCCGAATCACCACCATCAGCTTGCGCGCTGTGAGACGTGTAGGCTTTGTAGCGCGGCCGGTGGCGAGGTTTGAAATGGTCGTCCGTCGAAATCGAAGCCGGCCGGGAGGTGGATGCTCAAGAACGACGTGACCTTGCGAAGCAGTTGTGCGTGCGGGTGCTCGAGGAGTACGTCGACCAGCATTTCCGCGAATCGACCCGCAGCGCGGCAGAGATGTTTCTGAACCGCAAACGGATGGAGAGGATTTTATAATCGCGCGGCAAATCTTAGTCATCAGTATCATGTGGAGGTGGTATTCATCAAACGCGCTAAAGGAATTCGGATCACGGTAGAAGAGGTACCACATCCTGAACCAGAGCGACTTGCGAAGGTGATGGCGCAGTTCTTCTATCCCATCGTGATGGAAGAGCTGGGGATAGCCGCGGAATTAGAAGCCATTCGTGCTGTCGAAGAAAAACGACGACTGGATCACCCATCTTGGTCTCAATGAGCCACGCTAAGTGATAGAGGAGAACCGTTTGGGATCAGCGTGGGATCAAAACGGTGATCAAGGGAGCAGAAAACTGGAACGTGATGATCTAAATGAACGCCCGAAAGAGCCTGTCTTTCGGGCATTCTTGCAACTCACGATTTCCAATGAACTGCGCCCGGGCCTGCCTTACAAGCAGGGGGTCGGCGGTTCGAGCCCGTCAACGCCCACCATATCACAAGTCCCGAAATCCCTTGTGCAGCAAGGGATTTTTGCTTTGATAGGACAGTATGGTGGGGGCTCATGAACTCCGCAAAAACGAGGATTGGGATCATCTTGGGATAATACGCTTCAGCGCGGCTTCGAGCCGGAGCCGAAAGGGTTTAGCTTCTCAAGCCGATCCGCTGTCTCTCGATTGACCGGTTCCGTTTCATACTTGTACAGGTGAGCGGTGACCGACAGACGCCCTGTGCGGCGCGTGCGGTGTTTCGCGAGGAGTACGGCGCGCCCGCGGACGTGATCGTGGATGTGGCGGAGGCAGTGGATGCGGATTGGATTGTCATTGGCACGCACGGGCGGCAGAGGCTCGATCGCGTCCTTATGGGCAGCGTCAGCACCGCAGTGATGCACCGGGCGAGGAAGGTGGTGTGGGTGGTGAGGTAAGCCGAGTACTTTGACCTTGGTCATGAGCGTAGAGGATCCTCCATCCATCAATGGATATCCTGACTCAAGTTGTGAGAATGCTTAGTCCATTTGTGGCGATGAGGAATTCGCATGAGACCCTACGGTGTTGATGAGCACCGGTATGGATCGCGTCATACGGCGTATCGCGAGACAAGCATCACGGACGGCAGAAGCGAACCGCGTGAAGACTCGGCCGCAGAACGCGCGGTGAAGTGGGAGACAGAGCCGATGGTATCGCTGTCGCCCGTGCACATCACGATTTCGGATGAAGCGTATCGGTTGTATTCTCAGTTTTCTGAGAGCGAAAGCACAGGTGAAGAACGCAGTGCGAAGTCGACTCATGACGATGTTGAACGATCGACTTCGCACGTGGTGAGCCGGGCGCAAGCGGCGTACTCGCAGGCGCAAGCTCATGCCGCCAGGCTCCTTGCTTTGTCCTGACTCTGCTCGCGATTACATTGCATTTACAAGGATGATGGGGCTTCATCACGAAGTCATTAACGTGCGGAAGGGTGTGTATGTTCGTAAGGGCATACACCATGTTCAGCATGTCAACTCATATCACAAACGCTTGAAGAAGTGGATGGAACGCTTCCACGGTGTTGCCACTAGGTACAACTATCTTTTATGATTTAAATTTCCTTAGTGATACAAAAGTTTGTCTCCGTATGAAGCGAAACGGTCCTTGCTACTGGATATGTAAAAAGGAAATTACATTACGTTTGAAGATTTACGAGCCACCTAACAACTTGTTTAGGGATCGTGAAACTGGGGGTGTCAGTTATCATACAGATTCGTGAAATGAAACAGAGTGATCTCAGTACCATCGCCCGGGTCAATGTCGAGGTTTTCAGAGAAACCCATCGAGGCATCGTTCCTCAAGCCTTTATTGCTGATTTGTCCTACGAAAGGGCCGAACAACGATTTCGGCGAATGCTGGCAAAGAAGGAACGTAAGGCCGCCCTTTTTGTTGCAGAAGATGGCTACTCCATTATCGGATACGCTATGGGTGGTTTAGCAAGAGAAAAAGTGCAGGACTTCGACAGTGAGTTATACGGAATCTACATCTTACCGACTCATCATGGCATGGGCGTTGGGCGCAATTTAGTGAGTGCAATTGCAAAGTACCTCAAAGAACATAACGCTCATTCCATGTTCGTTGTCGTGTTTTCGGATAACATGTCGGCAAGGAACTTCTACCAAGCACTCGGTGGTCAGAAAGTTTACGTAAGAACGATTGAACTTTGTGGTGAAAATATTCAAGAAGTGATTTACGGGTGGTCCTCTTTGGATGGTCTCTTTCACAAATAGCCTATGGTCCTACTAAATTGACAACTTCACCGACGAACATGCGTATTGGTCGAACAGTGGACTTCGCACGTGGTGAGGCGGGCGCAAGCGGCGTACTCGCAGACGCAAGCTCATGGAATGTGTTTGAGTCTACGAAGGCGACGAATGAAGCGGGACATGAACAGGGAAAACAGAAGGTGCGCTTGAATCATCGGGAGGAGAAAAGAAGGGGGATTGGGTTGAAGACGTGGCAAAATCGCCGGGGATGTTTCGGCTGGCGCGGCGGCCGTTTCGGTGTTGAGAGCATGGGCCCGACCAGTGGGAGCGGTTGCTCATGGAGTTTCTCTACCTGGTGGCGCTGCTGCGGCTGTATCGGACAGTTATTTGTTTGCGCATAAGGAAGTGGGTGTCACCACGATTCTACTTGATAGTTTGTCTTTACTTCCTGGAGCAAGCTTAGGGTAGTGTCCCGTCAAGAGGTGTAAATTCACCGTTTGTGTGTACTGTGTGACATCGGTCAGCTTTGTCCCGTTCGGGACGATATCGACCGTCTTC